>DSAJ01000112.1 GCA_011372835.1 Methanomicrobia archaeon
CAGCACGTGTTGGCGGCCGATCCGCCCTCGCCCTCATGGTATGTTTTCACTGAGAGCTTCTCGTGAAACGCGGGGAAGCGCGGTACCGCGAGTATGATGTCGTGGTTCATGTTTCCGCAGAAGAGCACGTTCATGGCACACATTCGCAGCGCAACCACATAAATCTTGCCGTTGTCCATGTGGCGCATGCATCCGACTTCGTGTCACGATTTATTTTTAATTTAATATTTTGTGTTACTTTTTATAATATTGGCACAATCTAATCTAATAATTTTAATTCTCAAAAACTTGTTACTATTTGAAACAACTAGTTTATTTTGTGTTACTATTTGCCATAAAATGGCATATCCATTGAGAAAAATATTTATATGGTATCCAAAAAGTGTTATGAATCACAAGGAGGTAACATCAATGAAAAAGATTGTACCAATCGGTTTGCTTATCGTCCTCTTGACGGGACTCGTCGGCGGATGCATCGGGGGCGGCCCCGATACGACCATCGCCGATGAGCTCGAGGAGCGCCCGTCGCTCTCGATGCTCGTCGACGCGCTCACGTCTGCAGGGCTCTATGACATTTTTGGCGAGGAGGGCGACTACACCCTTCTTGCGCCAAGCAACGACGCTCTCGAATCGCTTGACGAGCGCTATGCGTCCGACCCGGCGCTCCTGGAACAGATACTGACGTATCACGTGCTCGAAGGGTCGTACTCTGCATCCAAGATCTCCCAGTCGCAGACGCTTGCCACGCTGCAGGGCGAGGACATCGAGGTCAAGACCACAGGCTCGCTCTCCATAGGGGGGGCCTCTGTTACCGAACAGGACATTGAATGCACCAACGGCACGCTCCACGTGATCGATGCGGTGCTCGTGCCGCCATCGATCGAGGAGACCTACATCGACTACACGTTCGAGGACGGCGCCGGCCGCGAGGTCACCATCGAGAAGGTGCCCGAGCGCGTGGTGTCGCTTGCAAGCTCCGCCACCGAGGTGATGTTTGCCATTGGTGCGGGCGAGAAGGTCGTCGGCGTCGACAAGTACAGCACGTACCCCGAGGAGGTCGCCAGCCGCCCCAATCTCGGGAGCGGGTCGTCGCTTGATATGGAAAAGCTCATCGAGCTCGAGCCCGACCTCGTCGTCATATGGTACTTCTACGGCGATGCCATCGAGAACATCGAGCAGCGCGGCATCAACGTGATGGCGATAAATCCCGCCTCGGTCAGCGACATCTATGATGAGATCGAACTCCTCGGCACGATCCTTGGATTCGAGGAGAACGCACAGGATGTCATCGGCGACATGCAAGCGCGCATATCGGAGATCACCGACTATGTGGACACGATCCCTGTCGAGGACCGCCCCACGGTCTTCTACGAGACGTCCCAACCGTTCAAGAGCCTCAACGCTGACACGTTCACCGGCGAGCTCATCGAGATGGCGGGCGGCATCAACATCGCAGCAGACGAGGAGTCTCGCTACCCCGTGCTCTCGAGCGAATGGATCATCCAGGAGGACCCCGACGTCATCGTGGTGCTCTCGTATGGCGCATCCGTCGAGGAGATCAAGGCGCGCAGCGGATGGGGACAGGTCTCAGCCGTTGCCAATGACAGGGTCTATGCCGTCGAGAGCGACTTGGTCACATCGAATCCCCGTCTCGTGCTCGGACTCGAGCAGCTGGCGAAATGGTTTTATCCTGAGTACTTCGAGTGAACGTGATGCAGGATATCGAAGCGTACTTCCATAGTGTACGGATGTATCGGCTCACCGTCATGGTGGGCCTCATCCTCTTCTTGTTCGCCGTTGCCATCCTCGGCATCATGGTCGGACCGGTATCGATCTCGCCGTCGACGATCCTGCACATCTTCTGGATGCAGATACCGCACGTTGGCGACTCGGTCATGCAGACCTGGCCCCACTCGTACACATCCATCGTCATGGACGTCCGCCTCCCGCGCGTGCTGCTCGGCATGCTCGTCGGGATGGGCCTGGCCGTCTCGGGATGTGCCATGCAGGGCCTCTTTCGCAATCCCATGGCGTCCCCGTACGTCTGCGGCCTCTCATCGGGGGGCGCGTTCGGTGCGGCCCTTGCGGTCAACCTCGGTCTCGCCTATATCTTCCTGCCGTTCTTCGCGTTTCTCTTCGCGACGCTTACCGTCTTTTTCGTCTACATGATATCGCGGGTCAACAACAAGGTGCCAACAGAGACGCTCCTCCTTTCAGGCATCGCTCTCTCGTCGTTCTTCTCGGCCCTTGTCTCGCTCATGCTCTACTTCGCCGACCAGCAGCTCGAGCGCATCGTCTTCTGGATGATGGGGGGGCTCTGGGCGTCGACGTGGGACAAGGTCGCGGTGACGCTTCCCCTCATCGTCGTCGCTGTCCCGCTCTTCTACGTGCTCTCCCGCGAGCTCAATGCCATGCTGCTTGGCGAGGAGAACGCGACCGACCTTGGCATCAAGGTCGAGTCGACCAAGCGCATCATACTCGTGCTCACCGCGTTCACCGTGGGTGCCTGTGTTGCCGTCTCGGGCGTCATCGGTTTTGTCGGCCTCATCATCCCTCATATCGCCCGCATCTTCGTCGGTCCCGACCACAAGATCCTTATCCCCGCCTCCGTCTTCGTGGGCGGGATCTTTTTGATCCTCACCGACACGCTGGCGCGCACGATCATCATGCCTGCAGAGCTTCCCGTCGGCATCATCACGTCGCTTTTCGGCGTGCCGTTCTTCCTCTATCTCCTGCGAAAGCGCAAGGAGCGCATGGGGTGGTAAAAAAATGCAACTTTCAGTCTCGTCCCTCAACTTCTCGTTTCCCACCAAGGTGGTGCTGCGCGACGTCTCGTTTTCCGCGCACAGCGGTGAGGTGTTTGGTATCGTTGGCCCCAACGGCTCGGGCAAGACGACGCTGCTTCGATGCCTGCGCCTCGTGCTCAGCCCCCAGGGCGGTGCCATCACGCTCGATGACGAGGACGTCATGACATGGGACCGGTCCCGTATCGCGCGGGTCTTCGGCGTCGTGCCCCAGTCGACGACACTCACATTCCCGTTTTCTGTCTTTGACGTCGTCATGATGGGGCGCATCCCGCACCTGGGCCGATTCCAGCGCGAGGGCGCCCACGACATCTCGATCGTCCGTGAGTCGATGAAGCTCACATCGATAGATCATCTCTTTGAGCGGCCGATATCGCAACTTTCAGGCGGTGAGCTTCAACGCGTGATCATCGCTCGCGCGCTCGCGCAGGAGCCTCGGGTCCTCCTGCTTGACGAGCCCACGTCACAGCTTGACATCAATCACCAGTTCGAGGTCATGAAGCTTGTTCGCTCCTTTGCCATCGAGCACAACATGGTCGTGATTATCATATCCCACAACCTCAACCTCTCTCTTCGCTACTGCGACCGGCTGCTCTTGCTCAAGGATGGCGGCGTCCATTCGTGCGGCGCGTCAGATGAGGTGCTCACGCCCGACAACATCCGCGAAGTCTACGGCGTCGAGGCACAGCTCGATTACAACAAGCGCATTGGCGCCCATCAGCTCACGCTGATCGATGCGATAGAAAGGGATTGAAAGAAATAAAAGAGAAAAGGGTCACCATCTGGTGACTTACTGATTCTTGTTGGGAAGGAACGGGACGAGCCAGCTGCCAAACGCCGTTGGATTCCTCGTCTGCAGGTAGACGTTGCCTTGCCCTTTGAGCTTGAGCACGAGCCCCTCACCCGAGAGGAACGTCGACTTGAGCCCTCCGATCTTTTTGACCTCGTAATCGATGGACTCGGAGAATCCCACGAGGTGACCGGTGTCGATGATCATCTCGCCGGCAAGCTCGCGCTTGATGAGAGCACCGAACGCCGAGACGAAGAGGTCGCCCCTGCCCTCCGCCTTGAGGAAGAAGAGACCCTCGCGGGATACCATGCCCCGCAGCCCCTGGAACTTGGTGTCAAGCGTCATGTCGGGGGTCGATGCAAGGAACGCGCCCGATTGCATCATCCACGTCTCTCCCTCCATCGGGATGCACTGTATGTCGCCCGGGTACCCTGGCGCCAGCGTTATCTCCCCCGGTCCGTTCTCTGCCGTGAACGTGTTCTGGAAGAACGACTCGCCCCCAAGCGCCTTGCGCTTGAACGCACCGAACATGCCTCCCTGCATACTCGTCTGCACGGTGCAGTTGGCAGACATCGAGACCATGGCGCCCGCTTCCGCCTTGATGGACTGGCCGCTTTTAAGGTTGACCTGCAGCAAGGTGTATGCCGGACTCTTCAATATTTCGTAATCAAAATCTTTTCCTTGTTCTATGATAATCACCAAGAAATGTCTCGCGCGGTATGTTTATATATATTTGTATTTGTTTTTTCTCTTGAGCTGCCGACACATGCGTTCTCGCCCCATTCTCCCCCATATGCGCTGCGAAGCCTGACACGGTGCTCACAATATTTATGTATCTGTCCACCATTGTAGGTACGGACGGGATCACCATGGAACTGGCGTTGATAGCCGCAAGCATGTTCATCGCTGCAACGATCGGGGCAAACGACATTGCCAACGCCATCGGTACGACGGTGGGGTCCAACATCCTCTCGTACCGCAAGGCGACGGTCCTTGCGGGCGTCTCCGTCGTCGCCGGTGCGCTCCTTGCGGGCAGCAACACGATCGATACCGTGGGAAGGGGGCTCCTTGACACGTCGTCGCTTGAGCTCATGACGCTCTCTGTCGCACTCACGTGCGCCGCAAGCGCCGTCGCGATTGCGACGTATCTTAGCTTTCCCGTCTCGGCCACGCAGTCGGTGGTGGGGGCGCTTGCAGGAACGGGGCTTGCAACAGGTCTTGCCCTCAACTCGTCGGTGCTCTTTGACATCGCCGTCGTCTGGACGCTGCTTCCATTCTTCTCGGCCGCCATGTCATTCCTGTCGTTTTTCTTCTACAGGGGCGTGTTCTCACGTCTCTTCAAACAAAGGGCATATGCTTATGAGCGCCTCATAGCGTTGCTCGTTGCGGGCTCGGGCATCCTCGTCTCGTTCTCGCTCGGCTCGAACAACATCGGCAACGCCGTGGGTACGCTCGTGGCCCAGGATGTCATGAACGCCGAGAGCGCCATCGTGCTCGGGGCGCTGTTCATCGCCGTCGGCGCGCTCCTCTTCTCAAAGCGCGTCATACTCACCATCGGCAAGGGGATAACGCAGCTCGACCCCCTGCAAGCGTTCGTGTGCCAGTTCTCGTCCTCGTTTACCGTCTTTGCCTGCACGCTCATAGGCATCCCCGTCTCGCTGAGCCAGGCGACGGTGGGAAGCGTGGTAGGGGTGGGATTGACGAAAGGCACGACATCGGTCAACAGGCGCTTCATCATGCGCATCGTGGGAAGTTGGATAGCGACGCCGTTCATATCGGGCGTGGTCTCGTACGCCCTCATCCGTCTCATCGCGTGATGCGCGTGCCGACATGCTCGCCCCTGAGCGTGCGCGCCAGCGCGCCGGGCTCGCCGAGGCTGGTGATGTCGACCATCTCGATGGCGTCCCCAAATCTCGCTATCTCCTCGAGCTTGCCCCGCATGCCGCCGGTGGCGTCGCCTGACCCGCCTGCCTCGATGAAGGGTAGACGTCCGAACGTCACGTGGTCGATGCGTCGTGCATCTGCATCCTCTTTCGGGTCGGTGGTGTAGATGCCTCCGACGTCGGTAAGGAAGATCGCCCTGCTTCCGGGAAATGTGCGTGCGAGATGGAGCATGATCTGGTCTCCTGAGAGGATGGAAAAAGAGAGCGTCGCATCATGGACGGCGTCGCCGTAGAGCACCGGCACGAATCCCTTCTGCACGGTCGTGCGTATGAGGTCGTCGTTGCACCAGTCGATGATGCCGTTGCGCGTGGTCATCACTGCGCTCGTCTGGAGCGCGAACGCGCCGATGCCCCCTTCGTTGAGCGCCTCGCATACCACGTTCGAGAGCGTGCGCATGGCGACGTTGATGCGGGCGACGCCCTCGCGTTGCGCCTTTGTCGTGATGGCGCCGCGCACATTGTAGCGTGCGGCCAGCGGGTGTCCGAACGAACCGCCCCCATGGCAGAGCACGACGTCTTCTTCAGTGTCCCGAAGCGCTGCCGCAAGCTCGGCGAGCGCCTCATCCTTTACCGAGAAGGGAACCTTCTTGTCCGTGATCGCCGACCCGCCCGCCTTGATGAGTATCATGGTGTCCACCTAGAAGTTGAGGAACTGCATCGCACGTGCGATGTCGGCCTCGTTGATGATGAAGATCGTGTTGGTCCAGCAGCTCATGGTCTCGCATATGTTGATGCCGTGCTCGCCGAAGAGCGAATAGAGGTGTGCGATGACGCCCGGCGTCGTCTCGAGCTCAGGCGGGCTCTTTATCGTGATCATCGCCAGATCCTCTGACGACTTGAAGACGTCGTCGCCCAGCGCGTCCCTGAGCAGCTGACGGTGCTTTTCCGTCGTGATGAGCGTGATGGCGGTGGACCCCTCGATGCTGTAGTAGATGTCCTGCTCCTTCTTGATCTTGTCCTCGAGCGATATGAGCGTGCGTGGATGGACGGTCTTTTTCACGATGAACACGACGATCTTGTTCTTTATCTCAAGCTCGCTCTTTGAGAGGATGTCCATAATGACGTCCTCATGTGACCGTTTCGGCCTGAGCTGCTCGAAGTAGCGCCTGCTGGCCACGATGATCGCGTCCTTGCTCGTCTTCTTCTGGATGTCCTTTTCCCGCGCGATCTTCTCGGCAAGCTTCGAGTAGTTGATGAGGTTGTTACTGATACAGTCTTTTATCGACGGGTGTGTGTCGATGTACTCCTTCGTGATCTCCGCCGTTGTCTTCATATGATGGCTTCTCGTATCATATCATATAAAAATGTTATTATGAGGACACATGCGTTTGATATCGAAATGTCAAAAATGGCCGTCTTATCCCACAGGCCAGTTTGAAATAGGTCGATACTTTTAAGTGAGGTGTCTGCTACGTCGACGCACGTGATCATATGGATTATAACAAGGTGGTTTTGGCCTACAGTGGCGGTCTTGACACGTCGGTGATCCTTCGCTGGCTCATCGACAAGGGCTATGACGTCATCGCCTACATCGCCGATGTGGGCCAGCACGACGACTTCGACCAGATAGCCGAGAAGGCACGCGCGTGCGGTGCTTCGAAGGTCTACGTGAGCGACCTCAAGGAGGAGTTCCTCACCGACTACGTCTACGAGGCGATCGCTGCCAATGCCGTCTACGAGAACGTTTACCTCCTCGGTACCGCCGTGGCACGCCCCATCATCGCCAAGGAGCACGTGCGCATCGCACGCGAGGAGGGCGCGGGCGTGCTCTGCCACGGCGCCACCGGCAAGGGCAATGACCAGGCGCGCTTCGAGCTCGCCTACATGACGCTTATGCCCGAGACGGAGATACTCAGCCCGTGGAAGGACCCCGAATGGCTCTCCGAGTTCAAGGGGCGCAAGGACATGATCGCCTATGCGGAAAAGTGCGAGATACCGATCCCCGTTTCCTTGAGAAAACCGTTTTCCATCGATGAGAATCTCTTGCACACGAGCTACGAGGCCGGCGTGCTCGAGGACCCCGGGCGACCGTATGACAAGGACATGTTCAAGAAGGGGACCCACCCGTTCGATGCGCCCGACGAGCCCGACTTCATCCGTATCCACTTCAAGGGCGGCGCGCCCGTGAAGGTGGAGGACATCGAGGCTGGCACGAGCGTCGAGGGAACGCTCGCGCTGTTCGATCATCTCAACGAGCTCGGCCTGAAGCACGGCGTGGGCATCGTCGACATGGTGGAAAATCGCCTCATGGGAATGAAGTCGCGCGGCGTCTACGTCACGCCCGGCGGCACGATACTCTTCAACGCGCACCGCGACCTCGAGTCGATCACGCTCGACAAGGAGGTGCAGCACTACAAGGAGTGGATGGCCATCGAGATCGGGCGCCTGATCTACAACGGACTGTGGTTCTCGCCCGAGTTCGACTTCCTCATGCAGTCGGTGCGCCACAGCCAGAAGGCAGTGAACGGCCACGTCGACCTGGCCATCTACAAGGGCGCGGCACACGTCATCGGGCGCCACTCGGACTCGTCGCGTTACGACAACGGCATCGCCTCCATGGACGAGCATGGCGGCTACGACCAGACGGATGCAAAGGGTTTTATTCGCATATTCGGATTGCGTCTCAAGGCTGGTAGTAAAAAATGAAGCTCTGGGATAAGGACGTTGCCCACGACGAGGCGGCCTCCGCATTTGCGGCCGCGGGCGATGCGAAGCTCGATGAGCGCCTGCTCCCCTACGACTGCGTCGCATCGATAGCCCACGCCAAGGGCCTCAATGTGGCAGGCATCATCGACGACGATGAGCTCTCCATGCTTACCGATGCGCTTGTAGAGCTGAGGGAGATGGCGCTCAAAGGGACGTTTTCGCTCTCACCCGACGATGAGGACTGCCACAGCGCTATCGAGCGCTTCCTCGTGGAGCGCCTCGGCGACACGGGACGAAAGATCCATACATGCCGCTCGCGAAACGACCAGGTGCTCTGCGCGCTTCGCCTCTGCTACATCGACGAGCTGCACCATATCGTCGACTCGGTACTCGACCTCATCGGCGCGCTCCAGGATGTGGCGGATTCGCAGGGGGACGTGTCGTTTGCTGGACATACCCATACGAGAAAGGCCATGCCCACCACGGTGTGCGACTGGGCGCAGGGCTATATCGGCGTCCTTACCGACAGCGTCATCACGATCGAGGGCGTGTTGCGCCTCATCCGCTCCAATCCGCTGGGCACCGGCGCGGGATACGGTCTTCCCATCCACACCGACCGCCGACTCGTCGCCGAGGAGCTCGGGCTTCCGTCGATCGATGTCAACGGCATCTACTCGCAGCTTAGCAGGGCAAAGCATGAAAAGCTCATGCTCTCCGGGCTCTCGAGCGTGATGTATGACCTCAACAGGCTCGCAAGCGACCTCATACTGTTCTCGCACCCCGACCTTGGCTACTTCGTCATCGACACCTCGATGACCACCGGGTCGTCGATCATGCCGCAAAAGACCAATCCCGACGTGCTCGAGGTCATACGCGGCTACTACTCGGTCATCCTCGGCAACGAGATGCAGGTGGCAACGGTCACCCACAATCTCATCTCGGGCTACCATCGCGACGTGCAGCTCACAAAGGGTCTCGTCTTCTCATCGCTTGACATCGTCAGCTCGTCGCTCGCGATGATGGGGCGCGTCGTGTCGACGCTTGCCGTGTCCGAATCCGCATGCAAGGCGAGCCTCTCCGAGGAGATCTTCCTCACGGAGAAGGCGTACGAGCTCGTCAGGCAGGGCGTGCCGTTTCGCACCGCCTACCAGCGCGTGGCAAACGACTACTTCTCGCGCAAGAGGGAATAAGGCGCCGGTACGGGGACCTTCTCGTACATGACTCGATTATGGCTGCGTCCCGGACCCACATTAAACAAACTATTTAAGCGCGTCGTGAGATGGGGGTAGTGGTGAGACCAGTGCCACGCCACGACCTGGAGTCATTCTTGGAATCGAGAAAGGAGATCATAGAGCTCATACTCGAAAAGGCCCTTCCCCGTGCGATGACAGAGGACTATGTCAACATGCTTTCGGGAAAGCCGGCATACGGCTACGATACCGAATCGCTCACCATGGGCATCTCCCGCCCCGTCTGGGACTTCCTCTCCCGCGGCGGCAAGCGTTGGCGTCCCATCCTCTTCACGCTCATCGTTGACGCCCTTGGCGGCGACAGGGACAGAACGCGCGACTATGCCGCGCTCGTCGAGCTCGTGCACAACGGCACCATCATCATCGATGACATCGAGGACGGCTCCGAGATGCGCCGCGGAAAGGAGAGCCTGCACACCCTCTTTGGCGTCGACACGGCGATCAACGCCGGCAACGCGCTCTACTTCATCCCGCTTGCCCTCTTCGTGAACAACAAGGCAGGATTTTCCGACGACGTGCTCGTTCGCGCTTACAACATCTACTCCACCGAGATGATCAACGTGCACCTGGGACAGGCGCTTGACATCTCCTGGCATCGGGGCGAGCGAAGCGCGGACGCCATATCAGAGGAGCAGTACATACAGATGTGCGCCTACAAGACCGGCACGCTCGCGCGCATGTCGGCCAAGCTCGCCGCCGTGCTCTCGGGGGCAGATGACAAAACGGTGAACGTGCTCGGACGATTCGCCGAGTCGGTCGGCGTCGCGTTCCAGATACAGGATGACATCCTCGACATCGTCACGAAGGGCGAGGACCGCGAACGGTTCGGAAAGCCGTATGGCAACGACATCACCGAGGGAAAGATCACGCTGCTCGTGATCAAGACGCTCCAGCGCGCCCCGCCCGAGGAGGCGCAGACGCTCCTTGACACACTCTCGCAGCACACCCGCGAGAAGGAAAAGCTTGACGCGGCGATCGACATCATCGAGCGACATGGTGCTATCGAGAGCGCCAAGGAGATCGCCGATGCGCTCGTCATATCGTCTTGGGAGGAGGCAAGGAAGGTGCTTCCCGCGTGTGAAGCGAAGGATATGCTCAAGCTCTTTGTCCACTATCTCGTGGAACGCAAGGAATGAGGCAGGCGTGTCCGTTCATCCTTACTTCTTTTGCAGGCTTTTCTTACTTTTACTTATTTTACATTATTTACTTGAAATGTTCTGCAAAAAGTATTTAAAGGAAAAGTTTCAATAAATGATTACGTATACATGGTGTATGGCAATGCACGAGTTCCTAGGAATGGATGGTAGACATATTCCTAATTATAGCCTATTTTCAAGCACTACATCGTCAATTGGGAGGAAATGAAAGATGAAAGAAAAGATGAAAAAGGGCATGTCTCTTTTCATAGGGGCCATAATACTTCTTAGTTTAGTATATATTAATGCCGAACCGGCCGAGGCCGCAAACGCCATCACGGGCAATGAGGGCGCGGTTTGGTTCGACCTCAATGGCAATGATGAGTTCAATGCTGGCGAAGGCATCGACGACATCGGCGTCTATCTTGATAATGCCGGATCGGCAGGTGCGACCACGGCGGCGGACGGATCGTTTTTGGACGTCTTCTCAGGGTCTCCTGTCGGCTTGGACTGGGATGGGCTTCACTATCTCACGTTCAAGGCCGATGGATTCCTGACCGTGTCGTACAACGTCGACAACTCCGGAGGCACGCTCGCCCTTGCTGGAGGGACGGTCGAGATGCACCTCCAGGACTCGATCTACGGACGGGTCGTCGATACATCCGGCTCGCCTGTCGCAGGCGTCAAGGTCGAGGCGCTCGACCACGTGACCCATGCGCTCGCGACCGATGTGCTCGGCGATGACGCCGTTGTGCGCACCGACCAGTTCGGAAACTTCGTGTTCAAGGGCCTTCCCGCCGACACGTATGACATCAGGACCTCGAAGGACCAGTACGTCTCACAGGTCAAGACCGCCGTACGCGTCATTCGCGGACAGACGACCCAGGGCATCAACTTCGCCATAAGCAAGAACTTCGGTTCGATCGAGGGCCACGTCTCGAACGGTTCTACACCTATTGAGAATGCAGAAGTGTCGATCAAAGGCCTTGGTCTTTCAGCGATCACCGATTCAGATGGGTATTATAAGATAACAGGTGTAATGCCTGGCAGCTACACGATGATCTGTGAGATGGACGGGTACAAGACCGATGTGCTCTACTACGACGACTCCGGAGCATTCGGCCTCAACGGCGGACCTCTTAGTCCGTTCGTGCAGCCCGGTCCGCCCGTGACACCCGTTCCGGCTGACTTCAATCTCGCACCAGAACCGCTCACGCCGACCAACGGCTACATCTCGGGCATCGTCACCGACGTGAACGGCAATCCGATCGAGGCCGCAACGGTGGAAGTGCCTGGCCTTGGCCTTGCAACGGCGACCGACAGGGCAGGGTACTACTTCTTCGAGGAAGTGCCAAACGGCGAGTATGATGTCGTCGTGACCGACCCGTGCCCAATGCTGGACTGCGAGGACGACGAGTACATGGGGCTTCTCCACCACAAGACGGCAAAAGAGCGCGTCGAGGTGATACCCAATCTCAACGCGGAGACCAACTTCGAGCTTGAGGAGAATCCAGGCTTCATCGTTGGACAAATTCTCGACAAGGACGGTCTGCCAGTGCAAAACGTTTCAGTGTCGATACCAAATACCACCATTTCCTCCCTGACCGACGTCAATGGCTGGTATGTGCTTGAAGGTATCAACATCGAGCGTTACTCTGTGTACGACTACGACTCCGAGTCGATATGCTACTACGTCGACGATGTGATCGTCAGGACGAACGAACCGGACTACTACACCAACACGCTCACGGTCACGCCGCTGCCCGCAAACGAATCGTTTGACAACTCATACGACATAACGATCGTTCGAAGGACGGGGATCATCAATGGCGTTGTCTACGACCGCGGAAGCAACACCGCGATCGAGGGCGCTCGCGTCCGTGCATACGGCCGCGAGGCCATCACCGATGACAGCGGCATCTACGAGTTCGTGCAGGTGCCAGTAGGCTCATACACCGTCGTAGCAGATGATGGCGGTGCAGGCGACTACGAGGAAACGACACACGATGTGGTCGTCAGGACGGGCATTACCGTCTCGAGCGGTGCACAGTCCATATGCAACTTCCAGGGCAGCTACGCACTCCCTGATGAGACGGTATCCAACTACGGCTACGTCTCAGGCGTCGCATATGAGGACACTAATAAATCCACCTCCTATGAGGAAGGAGAGGGGCTCTCTGGCGTTACCGTCGAGATACCAGGATACGCACCGGTCACGACGGACGACTTTGGCTTCTACTTCGTTAAGACCGATGCGGGCGACCACAACATGGTGGCCTACAAGGATGATTACGACTGGTGGGTAGCAGACCCCATGGTGGGCGTCACCGCCGACATGGAGACTCCCGGTGTTAACATCATGATGGAGCGCCTGACGGGCGAACTTGTTGGCAGGGTCACCGAGGACGGCGACCCCGTGGACCAGGCCGCGCTCTGGATACCAGGGTATTTCAACTCTTGGCACCCGTTCGCTGCTTTCTTCAATTCCAACCTGATCGTGAGTGATTTCTACGGCAATTACGCCTTTGCAAACATCGAAGGCGATGGAGACTACAATGCCATACCAAAGGGCAGGCACCTGCTCATTACGCAAAAATACGATTACGAGGGCGGCGGTGAAGATACGTTCTATGAACCGTGGTACGAGTACGAGTTCAACTTCGTGACCATATCATCGACCGTCACAAAGAACATCTCCCTGACCCGTGAGACAGGCCGCGTGGAAGGATACGTATGGGAGGACAAGGACGGAGATCTTAGCTACGATCCGCCAACTGACATCCCACTGCCCGACGCCAACGTGTCATTATCGCGCATGTTTGCCACTACGTCCGACACGACCGGCTACTACACCATACTCGATGTACCAATAACGAAGGACTTCACGCTCTCTCTAGGCAGGGAGATCAACAGGTACACGGGCATAGCAGAGCTCAATGGTTACGATGTCGAGAAGTATGAGTCCCCGTCGCCACCAACGCCGGATGACGACCTCTACAAGAATCATACGCTCGACCCGGAGCCATACCTCCTCTGTAATAATATACCAGTATATGAAGAGGTATACTTCGACGATGTCACAAGCGATATCGGATATCCGATGGACAAGGCCGATCCGCTGCCGGTAACAGGCTCGGTATCGGGCGATGTCGAGCTCTCGCTCAACGACATCAACGCCGAGACCGAGGTCTGGATACAAAACAGCGACAAGGCCACCTGGTCCGACATCGAGGGATTCTGGATCCTGCTTGATGTCGACCCAGCAAACTACGCCATCCAGGCGAGCAAGCCGTTTTACGTCTCGCAGATACAGTACAACGTCCCTGTGACGGCCGGTCACGAGACCGACAACATCGACTACACGCTCGAGAAGGATGGCGCGCTCAAGGGCCACGTCTACGAGGACGTCAATCACAACGGTGTCTACGATGACACGATCGATGTGCCCGTGCGCAATGCCACCGTGAGCATCGCTGGCCGACAGGTCACGACCGACATCAACGGTGCCTACTACATCAACGGCCTCTATTCCAACCTGCCATACATTGGATACACCGTGACATGCACGAAGCAGGACTACTCCCTTGCCGCTGTGTATGATGTGGACATCGTGCACGGAGGCACAACATCAGGTGTCGACTTCCTCATCGAGAAGGAGGAAGGGCTCATCATGGGCTACGTCCGCGACTCATCCACCAACGATGGCATCGAGGGAATAGAAGTGCTAGCCATGGACGACGATATCCCATCCAATGAGGAAACAGGCGATACCGACAGCAACGGATGGTACGTGCTCGTGGCCAACCGCGGCACCTACACGCTCCAGGCCCCAATGGAGCCGAATGGCACCGATTATGTGACCAAGGAGCGCTATGATGTGGACGTTCCCGGCAGGGCGATAGTCACCGAACATTTCATGCTCTGGGACGAGACCACGATGCCTGACAACAACCTTTACGGTATCGTATGGTTCGATGATAACAACGACGGTTCATACGATGCCGGTGAGGAGGTCGGAAACGTCGAAGTGTCGATCCCGGGCCTTGGACGCACCGTGTTCAGCTCGAGCTCAGTGAACGACGATATCGGTGTTGACTACAACTTCATCTTCATGGATGTGCCAAACGATGGCGGCAGGACGTACCATGTGACCGCAAAGGAAGAGATCACTGGTACCACGCCACAGCAGTACACCATGACGGTGGCACGTGACCAAGCGACAAACACACAGGTCATGATCGAGCTTCCGTCGGCACCCTCGACGCCTTACGACTCATGGATCGAGGGGATCGTCTTCTGGGACATGAACGACAACGGCGTCGTTGACGAGAACGAACGAATTCCCGACATGCCGGTCTATGTGCCCGGCTCTGGCATCGACAACGATGTGGCCACCGCCGGACTGAAGGCAGAGACGGACTCCACAGGATACTATATCATCAACGAAGTGCCTTCGGAGATAAACAACTCGACAACGAAGATGACAGTCGTCACTGGAGACCTCGCGCTCGAGGGCATCTACGAGCCAGGCATACAGAGGAATCTCCCCATGGAGGGGGGCAGTGGCAAGTGGATAGACTTCCCACTCATGAAGACCACATCCTACACGTCTGCATACCTCTTCGGTGAGGTATACTTCGATGCCAACGATAACGATCAGTACGACGTCGATGCGTCCGTTCCTGAGACCGAGGGTATCGTCAATGCTAGCGTGACGGCAGACAGCGTATCGGAGGATACCGACAGTTTCGGATTCTATATACTCGAGGGCCTGACCGCTGATGAGACGTATCTCGTCGAGGTTAACGCCGCAGGGTACGAGTCTCACGAGGAGTACACGACCGTCGAGCTTGGCCTCAACACCATGAACTACTCGCTCAACAAGCTCACTAACACCATAAGCGGATACGTTTTCGAGGACGTGAATGACAATGGTGTCAAGGATGCGGGCGACAAGGTCATCAACGCCAAGATCATCGCCGTCAAGAATGGTGGAGGCACGTTTGAGGCATTCACCGATGATACCGGGTTCTACTCGGTACCAAGCCTGCCTGTTGGAACGTACGCGCTCCAGTGTGAGCAGATCGTGGATGGCAGTGAACTACCAGAGTACCAGGACTGGCAGATCGAGGACCCGATCGTTATCACCGAGGGTGACATCATCGAGCAGGACATACCGATGTCACGCTACTTCGTGGACGTGAACGGAAACGTCACCGATGGTACCGACCCGCTTCAGGGCGTTGTAGTTGATTGGTTCTCGCCAGACGACTTCACGACACCTGTCTTCACGACATCGTCAGACAGTTCTGGCGACTGGGTGACGACGAGCTGGACACACGCTGATCTCGACTACGATGGCGAGGTCGATGACAACGAGGACGGAGTGCCTGTCGGTACGTGGTTCGTCAAGTTCTCGAAGACGGGCTATGAGGTCGTCACGAAATGGGTAACGCTCGACTTCGACGATGTGGGTACAGGCTACACCATCGATGTCGCGATGACCGAGGTGGAGTCGACACTCGGTATCATCGAGGGCACGGTCGATAACGCTAACGACGCAACACCCATACAGGGTGCGACGGTCAAGGCGACGGAGACCACGTCACTCGATGAGTACTATACGTCCACGCTAGCTGACGGCTCCTACAGCCTCAACGACCTGCCGCCAGGAACATACGATGTTGAATGTACGAAGATCGGCTTCGACGATGGCACCGCCTCAGGCGTATCAGTGACGGCCAACACGACGACGACACAGGACTTCTCGCTCGACCCCAACGCAGAGGGATTCGGCGAGATGGAGGTCACCGTCGAGGACGAGGGCACTAACCTCTATGAGGGTGCTCTGGTCACTGTATGGCACTACAACGACACTACGACCAACAAGGAGGTCTATGAGTTCTTCGCCGAGGCCACGACAGATTCGTCAGGAGTGGTGACGTTCACCAACCTCCCGACGGACGCTGACGGCGAGACATACGTCGTGTGTGCTTCAGACAACGATGGCAACATGATCATGGACGCCTTCGAGTTCCTCGTGGAGGACGGCGACACGGATACTGCGACGCTCACGCTCGAACCGGGCACCGCATCGAGCAACACGTTCCCCGATGCAGG
Organism: Methanomicrobia archaeon; assembly: GCA_011372835.1. Taxonomy (GTDB): domain Archaea; phylum Methanobacteriota_B; class Thermococci; order Methanofastidiosales; family NM3; genus NM3. The sequence goes on from DSAJ01000112.1 coordinate 16,690, forward strand.
CTGGTACATGATGTCGTTCCCCGTGCTCGTGCCCGAGGACGTGCCATGGCCCGCGCTTCTCTATGCCAGTGGCATAGACAGCTCGGAGTGGCAGAAGGTGGCCCAGTGGACCGATGGGGTGTATGAATACTACGACCCGACCCTGGTACGCGACACGGACATGTGGTATGCAGAGGCAGACAGGGGCTACTGGCTCAGGCTCAATGCGGCCGCCACGCTCACCGTCGTGGGCGAGGAGAGCACGGAACGAGTCTTGAATCTCACCGGTGGCCAGTGGAGCCTGATAGGCTACAACCTGCTGACAGCAAACAACGACATCGCAACGGCGATGGACGTCTCGGTGACAGACTCGGTCAACCTCATGTGGACGTACCTCCCCGACGAGGTCGCTGGATCGCCACTGAACCAGGCACAGCTCTACGACCCACGCGGGCGATTTGCAAGCGGATTTGACGAGTTCAATCCATGGCATGGATACTGGATATACTGCGACGATGATTGTACCATCACAATCTCCTAAACAACGGTGAACCTGATGCGTCGGTCTGTCTGTGGAGCGGCACTGGTCCTCATCGTCCTCCTCTCGGGGGCGATGGTGGCAGGTGCCGACCTCCAGGTATATATACAGTGGAGTGGGGAAGAGGCCCAGGTCTATGCAGGGTACTCTACGAGCATAGACGTAACCGTGCTCACGAGCAGCACGGGTGAGCCTACGACCACCCCTCCACCGACCACCTCGCCACCACCAACGACCACGCCACTTCCAACCCCGCCCGAACCACCCGAGGAATCCTCGTTCGTGACGGGAGGGGGCATGGGCATGGCGGGGTCAGGAGGCTCGAACGCCTTCAAGATGGCCAACGTGAACAACATCTACCTCAGCGTCATGGGCCCTCCAGAATGGGATGTGACGCTCTCCGAGGACCGGCTCATACTCGAGGGCAATGACAGCGAGACCGTCACCGTCGACGTCTCGGTCCCCGAGGGCGAGGCGCCAGGCCTCTACGAGGTGCAGTTCACCGCAACGTCATCGATCGGCGACAGGTCTGTGACCCTTCCGGTACGCGTACTCGAACCATACGACGTGATACTGTCAAACCTTGTCATCACGCCGGAGGAGCCGGCGCTTGGCGACACGGTCAACGTCAGCGTCGACGTGACCGTCGACGGCGATGTGAACCTGCCTGACAAGATAATCGGCCTCTACATCCCGGAGATCGCACAGGGCAACCTCGCTTCGACGACGCTGTCGTTTGAACCGAACTCCACACAGACCGTCACGCTCTCATGGGGCGCAAGCAGGCTTGGCGACCTAACCGCCAAGATGTACCTCAATCCGCACCAGTACGACTCGAACATTGACAACAACTCCATACAGACCGCTTTTTCGGTAAGCGAGGCAGAAGATCCCTGCACGCTCGCAGAGGAGACGTTCGAGGCGGCCATGGAGATCTACGAGGAGGACTGCGAGGAAGCGCGCTCCCAGCTCGAGATAGCCCGGGCCCTCTATGAACAGTGCGGCGACGAGGAAGGCGTGGCCCAGTGCGACTTCTACATGGAAAAGTGCGACAAGTACGGCCTTGCAGAGGAGCTTGTCGAACAGGGCGATGCATTTGCCGACCAGGGCGACTGCGAGAGCGCCATCAGCAAGTGGCAGGACGCCAGGGAGATCTATGCCAGCTACGACGACGATGCAATGGTCCAGATGATCGATGACCGTATCGAGTCGTGCGAAGAGGACGACGGGACGCCATGGTACATGCAGACGTGGTTCCTTGGGCTGCTGCTGTTGCTCCTGCTCTTGGCAATCCTTATCATCCTCCTTGCCCGTCGCAGGGAAGAGGAAGAGGAGGAAGAAGGGCCGCCACCCGAGTTCTACGGGGAAGCAGCACCAGTGCCGCCACCAGGACCTCCGGAGGGAGGCGAGGGTGCACAGCGAACGCTCGTGACGCCGGTAGCGCCCGGACGCACGGCGCCGACGCCAAGCGACCCTGATGTCGCCAAGCTCGTGGACGGTCTTGACAAGGCAGTGGCACACTACGAACCCGAGACGATACGCAAGGACCTCAAGGGTGCCGTGTCGAACTACTCGAAGATCGTCGACCGCCGCAACACGCTCGCTGCCCGCATGGACAAGGAAACGCTTGACTACGTGGATGAACAGATAAGGCTCCTTGAAGATAAGATATTCAACGAGCTTTAATCTTTTCCTTTATTTTTCTTTTATTAATTATTTTTTAATTTATTTTTATTAAATATTTTATAATTTAATATTTATATTTTTATTATAAGTATATATTAATATTATTTTTTTTTCTAATATCAATTTACCAATAGATAAGTTTATATATAGGTTATTTATCTTATAATCTTTGGAGGTGTGTGCATGGGAGCTAAGGCATCGCCTAAAAAGAAGAAAGAAACGACTGCAACTCAGAAGAACGTAAAAAAGAAGTGATTCTTCGCAAAAAATTAGTTTTTTACTTAATTGGGGACAGGCGTCACAGCATGTCCCCGCCTCTCCTCATCATATGTGCTTGAGGCCGCACGCCACGGTCATCGCAAGGCTTTTAAGGTGTAAAAATGGCCCAAGGATACCGAAATAATTAAAAACAGTATGCGTAACGTTATTAAGGTTCTTATATCTTATCGTTTACCGAGAACGTACGAAACCGGGTGATTCCTATACGATTGAATAGATACGAGCGTGCACGGGTCATAGGCGCACGGGCCCTGCAGATATCCATGGATGCGCCAATCCTCATTGATACTGACGACTTCGACTCCATTCGCGTTGCGATCAAGGAGCTCGAAATGGGTGTCCTTCCCATTACCGTCGTACGTCCGGATGAGTGATCATGGGCGTCGACCTCAAGGATGTGGTGCCGCGCACCGAGTTCGACTTCGCGGCGCTCCATGGGAAGGTGCTGGCGGTGGATGCGCTCAATGCGCTCTACCAGTTCCTGGCAATCATACGCCAGCGTGACGGCGAGGTGCTCAAGGACTCCCAGGGACGCACCACATCACATCTTTCAGGTCTTTTTTATCGTTCCATCAATCTGCTTGAAATGGGCATCCGTCCTGTATACGTCTTTGACGGCACGCCTCCGCGCGAGAAGATCGACACGTTGCGCGAACGCAAGGAGCACAAGGACGAGGCCAAGAAGAAGGCCATCCGTGCGAAGGTCGAGGGCAGGAAGGAGGACTATGCCAAGTATTCACAGCAGATGCTTACCTTCACCTCCGACATGCTCGCCGAGGCACGGGACCTGCTGACCTTCATGGGCATCCCCTACATCGATGCGCCCTCCGAGGGGGAGGCGCAGGCCTCCCACATGTGCAGCATCGACAAGCGCGTCTTCGCGGTAGCGTCCCAGGACTACGATTCGCTGCTCTTCGGTGCGCCGACGCTGATCCGCAACGTCACGATCTCGGGCCGGCGCAAGATGCCTGGCAAGAACGTCTACCGTGAGGTCGTTCCCGAACAGGTCGAGCTCGCAGCGGTGCTCGAATCGCTCTCGCTCACGCGCGAGCAGCTCGTCGAGGTCGCGCTGCTCGTGGGCACCGACTACAATCTCGGGGTCAAGGGCATCGGGCCGAAGAAGGCGCTTGACGTCGTTCGGGAAGGGTCGTTCTCATCGTATGACGTCGATGCGACGCTAAAGGACCTCTTCCTCTCGCCAAAGGTCACCGACGACTACGAGTTCTCGTTCTCGTCGCCTCAGTCGAGCAGTATCGAGTCGTTCCTCTGCGACAAGCGCGACTTTTCACACATACGCGTGGAGCGCGCCCTGGAACGATTGGAAAAGGGAATCGAGAGCGTCATCAAACAAGAGACGCTCGATCAGTGGTTCTAAGAAAAGCGGGCCTAGAGCAGGCGCCTGACATCGGTGATGTCCACTTCGCTCACGTTCTCGAGGGTATCGAACGCCTCTACTGCCGGGTCGAGGTCGCCGCCCTCCTTGTCAGACGTGAGGATCATGACGTTGAGCGCCACGAGGCCGAACGCAATTGGTTCTTCCTCTATCTTGTGTATCTTCATGTTGCCAGGCACTGCGTCCTGGATCTTCGTCTTAAGGGCCTCGAGGTCGGTCTCCACGCCCTCTGGCATGACCCGTATCGTTGCTACCGTGTTATAATCGCTCATTGTGAATCTCTCCTTACGGTCCGATGAATCCGCAGCTCGTACATGTGTACTTATTACCAAGCACCCTGCACTTCTCACACCGAATGACCGTCTCCTCGCATTCGGGGCACGGGAACTGGACCATCTTTTCCTTAGGGGTAATCTCTCTATGACAAGAAGAACATTTCATGAACTTCACTCCTCAGGCTACTTCCTGTTGATAAACTTCTTCGCTATGCTCACTTTATAAGTCTTTCCTTTCTTCTCGCGCATGAGTATCTGTTTTCCCTCCAGGTCATTGACGATGCGGGAGACCTTCGGGCGCGAGTAGTTAGTGAGCTCGGGCAGCTCGTCCTGGCGCAGCTCCCCGCCTGTGCGCACGATAGCGTTGACGACCGTGCGCTCATCCTCTGTCAGGACGAAAAGCGGCACCTCGGGTGTCTGCCTCGTGCTCCGGTATCGAAGCAGCGCATACATCGCGACGATGCCGATGAGCGTCCCGAAGATAAACGATGCGGGAGAGAGGATGTCAAGCCCGCCGCCTGGTCGCTCGATGACCTCGTGCGGGTCGATGTCCTCGCCGATGTGCACGTATTCGATGCCCATGGCGTCGAGCTCGTCAAAGACGCCCTGTTCGATCGTCGAGCCGATGACATATACCGTCTCGCACCCGAGCGACTCGAGCGCCCTGCTCGTGTCGTAGGTCAGCGTCGTGTCGTTGGTGAGCAGTATGGGACACGAGAGCTGCATGGCCGCCTGCAGACCGACGAGGTACGACTCCTCCACGGACCCGTTGAGCACGACGGCATGCGGCGACTTCTTCCATGTCTCGATGGCAAAGAGCGCAGCCGTGTTCTCCCGCGCAAGGCCGCTTTTTCGCTCCACCTCGTAGCCGATCTCCCGGATGGTCTCCTCGACCGCATCCGAGATCGCCGTGTCGACGCCCCCCAGTATCAGCACCCTGCGCGCACCGTTCTGGTAGTAGCCTGCGAGCTGTTTTTGTTCGTTCGCATCAAGCGCGTCGCCTGATACCTGGAGCAGGGGAATGTCATGTGCCGATGCGAAGGGGAGGCCGATGACGTACTCGATGGGAATGTCGTCCCTGACGATGATGAGGTCGTGCTCGGTCGGGCTGGCACCTGCGCTCGCACACGACACGCACAAGAAAAGCATCACGAGGGCGATGGCTGACCGTTTCATGATAATTCCATAAAGAATCATTTTCCTACGAATAAAAACCTTTCTCTATCGTGATTTCGGTAATATCGCGTTTGAAATACGTAAGATTTATATTAATTTATACTGTAGGAAAAATAAGGTGTATTAATGTACGAACAATCGAATCCTCCTGATTATTCTCGATTCGCACTTGCACGCAATCCATTCACGTCGCTGTCAAGCGAAGGCATAGAGAACGTGGAGGACATCCACGTCTCACAGACGATCGATACCAGGCTTGCCGAGATCCTCTCCGAGGTCGTTGACAACAGCTCATCGCTTGCCATCTCGCTCGTAGGCGAGCTTGGGGCCGGAAAGACACAGCGCCTCAAGGGCATCATGAGCCTCGTCGAGGGATCCGGCGGATTCGTACATTTCCAGAAGGTCGACAACAACGACATCGTCCAGGTGACCCAGAGCTTCCTCGACGCCCTGCATCCCGAAGAGGAGATCGCGGTGCCGCCGCAGGCGACGGGATTCGTCGCCGCCATCAAGCGCATGTTCGTGCCCGCGCCGCCACCACCCGTCTCATCGCGCCTCCACGTGACCAAGGCGACCTACGACCCCCAGGCCGTGGCACGCCAGCTCAGAGGGGGCATGGGACGCCACAGCCTCTCGGCACTCATCCTGGACGAGATCGAAAACATCATGACCGCGCCCGAGTCGGACCTCATACAGTTCTTCGAGGCGCTGCGCGGATTCATCTCGAACATGCCGAAAGGGTGCCTTTTCGCTTTTGCCTGCACGCCCGAATTCTACAAGCAGTTGAAGGACAGCTTCCCTGCGTTCACGATACGCCTGCATGCAGAGCTCCAGTGTGAGCAGCTCACCGATAGGAAGGCGTTCGAGCTCATCAGGAAACGCCTCAGGCAGATGCGCACCGACGAGACCTACGACGAGCTCTACCCGTTTGACGGCTCGGCCATCACGCTGCTCAACAAGGTCTCCAACGGCAACCCGCGCGTGCTGTTGCGGATGCTCCACTCGGTGCTCTCCGCCGCCGCCCGCGACCCGGTCGTCGACCTCATCGACGAGCGCTACGTGACTCGGCTGGTCGCCGTGCCCAACTCGCTCGAGGAGTACATGTCAAAGGTGCCGCCCGAGCTGCGCACCATCATCGATGAGATGATCGGCGAGTTCAACGGGGGGCCGGTAACATACATACAGCTCTCCAAGTCCACCAAGGAGGCGCCGACGCGCGTCTACACCGACCTCGAGGAGCTCACAGCAATGGGCCTCCTGCGCAAGAAGAAGGGCCACTACGAGATTCTCGAGCACATCAAGGACCTGCTCCAGGAAGAGGATGGCACGTGAACACGAAGGAACAGGAAAGGATTCGCGTTGGTGTGCAGGGGCGCATCACCATACCGAAAAGGATACGGGACAAGTACAACATATCACACCTCGACGCGTACCGCGTCTATGTCGTGTCGGACGTGATCATCCTGGAAAAGGACAGTAAGAGGAACGGCGACGAAAAGACGCGTTCCCTGGAAGAGTACATGGGCCGCCGCTAGAACTTCATGTTCTTGAACATGCCCGGCATGCCCATCTTGCCCATTTTTCGCTTTCCCATCTGTTTCATCATCTTCTTCATCGCATCGTACTGATTGAGCAGTCCCTTGACGTCCTCCTGGGATGTGCCCGACCCTCGGGCGATGCGCTTGACGCGCGAGAAGTGGATGACCTTGGGGTCCTTGAGCTCGCGCTCGGTCATCGAGTTCATGATCACCTTATACCTGGCAAGGTTCTCCTCGCTGGCCTCGACGAACTCGCTTGGCAGATTCGCACCCATGCCCGGGATCATCTGGAATATCTGCTGCATGGGGCCCATGTTGGAGAGCATCTCGAGCTGCTGGTACATGTCCTTGAGCGTGAACTTGCCGGACAGCATCTTCTGGGCGTCCTTTTGCGAGAACTCCTGTTCATGGGATGCGTCCTTGACCTTGTCGAGCAGCGTCTTGAGGTCGCCGAATCCCAGCAGCTTCGCGACGAACTGCTCAGGCGAGAACTTCTCGATATTCTCGATGCGTTCGCCCTCGCCGATGAACTTGATCGGCGCTCCCGTCGCCGCGACGGCCGAGAGCGCACCTCCGCCCTTTGCAGAGCCGTCGAGCTTCGTGATGATGATGGAGCCAAGCTCCGTTGCCTGCTTGAACGCCTTGGCCTGGTGCTGCGCCTGCTGGCCTATCGTGCCGTCGATGACGAGTACCGTCTCATCGGGATGCACCGCGTCGGCTATCTCGCGCATCTCCTCGATGAGGCCCGTCTCATCCTTGTGCCTGCCCGCGGTGTCGACGATGACGATGTCGTACTTCTTCTCCCTGAAGTGCGTGACCCCCTCGCGAGCGAGGCGCGTCGCGCTCTCCTCGTCGGGGTCGCCCCACACATCGATGTTGACCGGTTCGACATACTGCTTGAGCTGGTAGTATGCACCGGGACGCCAGGTATCGGTACAGACGATGCCGACCTTGAATCCCTTCTTCTGGAAGTAGCGTGCGAGCTTGCCGGTGGTCGTGGTCTTGCCCGACCCCTGGATGCCCACCATGAGCAGCACGCTCGTGCCCGAGGGCTTGAGGTTGACCTTCTCGCTGGTCTCGCCGAGGAACTTCGTGATCTCCTCGTAGACGATGCGGATGATGTGCTCCTTTCTGGAGACGCCGGGCGGTACCTTCTCCTCGAGCGCCCTGTTCTCGATCGTCTTCGTCACGTCGAGGACGAGCTGGACGTTGACGTCGGCCATGAGAAGGGCGCGTTGGATGTCCTTGACGACCTCCTTGATGACGTCCCTGTCAACGACTGATGAGTGTGAGACCTTGCTCAGGGCACCGGAGAGGGCCTTGCTGAGTGATTCGAGTGCCATTGCTTAGATTCCTTCCTGTCGAGCGAATGCATGGTGTCCGTTCATGTCGATGAGCTGCTTGGCCTCGGTGACCTTGGCCAGCGAGACTGACATCTCATCTGCGATGCGCTCCACGTCGTAGCCCTTGTAGTAGAGGGCCGAAAACTCCGTCATGTCGATGGCGGTGCTGTTGGAGCGCAGTCCGAGCCGTTCGCGTCGATAGTTGACGGCGGCGGGCGTGACCTGGAGGATCGATGCGATCTCCTTGTCTGGTAGGCTTTCATGGTAGAGCCTTAAAAAATCTTCGTCAGTGAACTTGGTCCTCACGTAGTTCGACTTGAGCCCGAGCCGTTCGCGTCGATAGTTGACGGTCGACTGGGTCACACCGAGCACCGATGCGATCTCCTTGTCGGTAAGGCCCTCGTTGCACAGTGCGGCGATGATCTTGTCCCCGACGCCGGCGCGCTTAAAATTAGTCTTGAGGCCCAGCTTGCACCTCCTGTAGTTGACGGCCGCTTGTGAGACTCCAAGCCCCTCGGCGATCTCGCGGTCGGTAAGCCCCTGATCGTAGAGTTCCAAAAGCTGCTCGTCGCTGAACTTGGAGGGCTTCCTGGGCATACTATGACTATGCCAAATCCACCATAAAAACCTTGCGGGGGATGAACGTCTCTGGAACAACTAGAGCGGGAGGTGATTGACCACCGTCATCGCCGCCCCTGTGGCGATGGGGATGGTGAGGTTGTCGTTCAATCGAAACGTCACAAGCTCGCTCAGGGCGCCAACGATCCCGCCCGCGATGGCGACTATTGGCGTGAGGAGTATCACGCAGATGAGCGTGCTCACGGCGAGGCACCCGAGGAATCCCTCGAGCGTCTTCTTGCCATAGATGCGGTGCCGGCCGAACGTCATGCCGATCATCGCCGCCGCGCTGTCGCCGATGACGAGCACTGCTATCGCAGCGATGGCGATGTTTTTCGGGAAAAGGAGGATGGAGATGAACGCGCCGAGCGCGAAATAGGTCTGACCGCCAAGGGTGTGGCGCTCCTCTGAGCGCAAGAGCGGCTTGAACGTGGGGATGGAGACGTCGCGCTGGATCTCGCGTTTCCCGTCGAGGGACTTGAGGCGTATCGAAGTGTTGTAGCTCTCGCGCTCGAAGAAGTAGCTGATATACTTGTTCTTGTTGTAGATCCGGGTGTAGTCGATGATCAAGAACGCGCCGAGCGCAAGCCCGGTGAACACGAGCAGTTCGGTCCTCGTGAAGACGAAGTAGTAGAGAACGGGTATGATGAGGCCGACGTAGTGTATGCGCTTCCTCTTGGCCTCAAGGACTACCTCCTCCGAAAACATGGTGCTCGCTTCCCGTCATGGGTCTGACGACCTATCTGTAGGTGCTAAACCGCGAGAGGAGTCGATTCAGCTTCTTTGCGACCTCGGAAGGGATGATGCCTTCCTCCTCCTTCTCGTTGATGTAGTTCTTTGCGTCCCTGACGCTTTGTTTCGTGGCCTTGGCATAGATCATGCCCTTGACCTGCGCGGCGTTCTTCTCGTCGAGTTCGTTAATAAGCTGGTCTAGATCGTACTTGAAGTCATCAATGCGCCTCATGTTGAGGCATTGCTTCTTCTTTGATTTCTTGCCTGCGATCTTTTGTTTTGAGTCTCTGTATCTTCTGGGCAGTGCCATTGTTTCACCTAACTTCGATGCCGATGTCCTCGAGCTCCTCGACGAGCTTCTTGATCCCGTTGTCGACATCGTCCTTGCTCTTCGCGCCGGCGCACACGATACGACCCGTGTTGAAGATGAGGATCGCCACCTTTGGCACCTTGACGCGGTAGACGAGTCCTGGGAACTGCTCCGGCTCGTATTCGCAGTTCTCGAGTTCGAAGACAAGATTCTCGAGGTCGAGCTCGACATCGAGATTTGCGGTTGCTACCATGTTTTGTAATTTGAGGTCGGGTTCCTGATTGATCTCGAACCCGATGTTACGAAGATTATCGATGATGATGTGTATGGCGCGTTCTGCATCGGACACGGACTTGGCCCCCGTGCAGATGAGCTTGCCAGTCGAGAACACGAGCGTGGAGGTCTTTGGTTCTCCAAGCTTGTAGACGAGTCCCGGGAACTGCTCCGGCTCGAATTCGGTGTTCTCTATGCGAGCTGTGATGGTGTTGAGGTCAAGGTCGGCATGAATATCGGCTGAAACTACAACATTTACAATCTTTGATTCAATATGAAAATTATCTTCCTCACTCATGAAATCATTCCTTTACTATTTCATAGACAAATTTGCCCTTCTTGTTCTTGCTTTCCCTCTTTTGCACCTTTGACTCAGCTTCGAGTTCCTCGAGTGCCTTCTCAGCCTCTTCCGGAGTGGCCTTGCTCTTGTACTTCTTGGCAAGGGTCGCAAGTGATGTGGCGCCGCTGCGCTTGATGTACTTGAGGAACAGCTGCTTGATGTCGTCGTCTTCCTCGGCGGCCGCGGCCTTCTGCTGCGCCTTTTGCAGACATGACTCGCAGATGCCGTTCTCATCGAGCTCGTCGTCCTGGTACCACTTCTTGCATTTCTCACACCTAACCAATGTCACCATTGCCATCATGAATCACCGATGTTACGTAAAAAGCTCTATCCTTTTTATGCTCTATCCTTTTATAAGTATTTCCCTTTAAAAGTCTTTAAAAAGAGAATCTGCCCCCTTTATAAATGATTATTTTGTCTTACCCGGCATGCATTCAATACACACACCCACACTGCTCCGTATGCACGAGGGGCATACGTTCCTCTGGCAGAGCAGGCATTCACGCAGCAGGTGTGCGTTCTTTCCACATATCTCACATCGTTCCATATTCGTTCACCACGGTACGTCCTTTAAGCCGACCTTGTTGCTCATCACGTTGGTGCCGTAGTGGATAAGGGGTGTTAGGACAAAGAGGATAACGATGTCTGTCACGGGTGGAATATATATTATAGATGCGAACACCAAAGCGCCGATGAGAAAGTCCCACTGGTCGAGCAGAGGAAGGGGCCGCCCCCTGGCTATGCCCATCCTCCGCTTGAAGAAGCTCTCGGTCATGTCGCCGAAGAGCGCGCCGAATCCGAGAAGGAATCCAAGGAGCAGCGCATCCGCATACGAAGCATCGGCGATGGGAAAGAGCTCGGGGGCAAGGAGGAACTGGACAAGCGACATGGCCATCGCAAGCGACGTTCCGGCGAGAAATCCGCCGTACGTCACGCCGTCGCCCACGATGCGCCTGCCGTCCCACGCAAGGCGGCCGCCGTCGACCGGCTTCGTGTTGTGGATGGCGCACGCGCCGCCGTTGGCGACATAAGCGGGCAGGATGAACCATATTGCAGCAAGGAGACCCACGTAATAACCTCCCTACTAGCACTCAGGACACGTTTTTAAACCTTTCTTAAATGGTGCTGTCTTTTTTTGCACCTCTGATCGCGAAGCACGTGGCTCAGTGGCGCGTCGACTGTATGGTGAATATGCCCCCGATCACGAGCGCAAGGCCCACGAGCATCGCGACAGTTGCCTCTTCCGAGAGGAGCGCGATGGAGAGCATGACGGCAAAGATCGGCATCAGAAGCTTGAACGCCGTGGCGTTGACGACACCAACGATGCGAAGCGAGTAGTTGAACACGATGTAGACGAGCGCGGTGGGAACGACACCGATATAAGCTGCGATCGCCCACTGGGGCACGGTAAGGTCGCCAAGCTCAGGTGCCGCACCGTATCCCACGAGCGCAAGGGTGAGTATGACAAGGCCGAAGACCATTGTGTAGAACGTCGCGGTCGTGCTCCCGTACTTGTTGACGTATCCCTTCATATATATCGAGTAGATGCCCATGGCAAGCGCAGCGCATATCAGCAGCATGTCACCGATAAAATATTCTTCTGACACGATGCTTCCAAGCGACTCCCCGTTCGTGATGACGAGCACGAGGCCTGCCACCCCCACGAGTGCGCCAGCGATGCGCCGTTTCGTGAAATGCTCCTTGATGAGCCATGGCGACAGGAACGCAACGAATATGGCCTGGGAGTTGACGATGATCGAGGACGATGACGCGGTGGAGCGGGCGAGTCCGCTGTAGAGCAGGAACGTGAACCCCGCGATGCCCAGCGCGCCGAGCCCGACGAGGCGGGACACATCGGCGCGTTCGACTCGCCGTGCGAGGGAGAAGGGCACGAGCGCGATGACGGCGAAGAAGTATCGCAAGAACGAGAGCGTCAGCGGGGATATCGTCTCGGTAAGATGCTTTGAACCGGGAAAGAACGTTGCCCAGAGGAACATGGTCACGACGAGCACGACGTACCACTTCCCGTATCCGGAGTCCATGCTTTTCACTTCTTCCGAGCGAATGAGAGGTAGCCGGTGTGCCCGAGCATGAGCGTTTTAGGTCTCGTGCCGGTGCGTTTGACCTCGTACTCCCTCGTGATGCATTCGATCGTCGTCACCTCAACCCAGAGGTCCCTGTCGAGCGAGTCGTAGAGGCGCGTGACCTGTTCGATGGTGGGCGAGAACGAGAACAGGTGCCCGCCGTGCTTGAGCGCCTTGTGGGCGTGGTCGGTGACGCGGTGCGGTTCGGGGAGGTCGAGCGCGACGAGGTCGATGCCGTGCTCCTCGATGCCATCGTAGATGTCCTGGCGGCGTATGGTGTAGTTGGTCACCCCGTAGCCGTCGAGATTCTTCTGAGCGAGATTGGCGAAGTCGTCGCGTATCTCATAGGACGTGACGTGCCCGTCGGGCGCCACTGCCGTCGCGAGAAAGAGCGTGAGCGCGCCGGAGCCGACGCCGGCCTCGACGACGCGCTTGCCGTTGGAAAGACCCGTGTGGGCGATGATCTGGCATGCGTCCTTGAGCTGGATCGTCTGGGGAAGCTTTTTCATCTTCTGTAGGTAGTCGACAAGCGTTGGCTCGAGCACCGAGAACTCGCGGTTCATATGCGTCACGGCCGCGAATCCCGGTTCCTTGCCCTCGATCTCGGTAAGGTCCACGATGCCGTGGTGCGTGTGGAGCGTCTCCCGCTCCCCGAGGTCGAGCATGAACTTCTTGCCCTTCTCGTCGACGAGAAGCACCCTGTCGCCCTTTTTAAATGGCATATCCTTTCAGTTTCCGCACTGGTATTAAAATGTATCGATGAGCGCCGCGACACGAAATGATGCCCCTCGTGCATGTGCTTGACGGAGCCTTGATGCGGTGTCGATAGGTTTAAAAAGCGGCATATGCGATGTTTAGGTATTACAACGGTGAACCCATCTGTTCAACCGGTCCCTCAAACGGACGATCCTGACGTGGTGAGCTGATGAATCTGGATGAGATTATTGATAGGATCAACATTACTGGCAGGGACAGAAGGATTCTGATAGGATTTCCCCTCATATTGCTTCTATTATCTGTCATCGTAATCGCAACGAACGGCATGACATTTGGTACCGACCTCGAGGGCGGTACACAGATAACGATCACGAACCTGTCGGTAGACGCCGACACGCTGCAGCAGGAGCTGCAGGACCGTTTCAACTCGGCCCAGCTCAAGGTCAAGCCGGCACCGGGATTGCAGACGGACCTCATCTTCGTCGAGGCACCAACGAGCATCCCCTCGGGTGAGCTGGAATCGTTTTTCAGAGATAATTACCCGGGGGCCGACCTCTCGTTTTCCGTCTTCGATGCGACGGTGAGCAGCAGCTTCAGGGAACAGGCGACCCAGGCTCTCATCTTCGCGTTCATCGGCATGTCGATCATCGTCTTCATCGTCTTCCGCTCCCCCGTGCCCAGCCTTGCGGTGGTGCTCTCGGCCATCTCCGACATCACCATCACGGTGGCGATCATGAGCGCGCTTGGCATCACGCTCACGCTTGGCACGATAGCTGCGCTGCTTATGGTCATCGGGTATTCCGTCGACTCGGACATCCTGCTTACCACGAGGCTCATCAAGCGCCGCGGCGAGCTCAATGACAAGGTGCGCCGCGCAATGAAGACCGGCGTCACGATGACGCTCACCACGCTTGCGGCCATGTTCGTGCTCTGGATCGTCTCGCAGCACCCGACGCTTGATTCGATAGCCATCGTGCTCATCTTCGCACTCGTCATCGATCTCATCAACACGTGGATGTTAAACACAGGCATCCTGATGTGGTATATCGAGAACAAGGAGGGCAAGAAGCTCTCACGACGCAAGAGGAGGAGTTCGGCATGAACATCACGAGGACGATCATGGGGAATCTGCGGGTCGTGCTCTGGCTCATCATGCTCATCGGCGCGCTCGTGGCGATCAGCCCTACATACGGGGGCGACGGATTCTCGTCGAATCTGGAGTTTGGCATCGAGATCGAGGGCGGCTCGACGATCATCCTCGAGCTGCAGGGAAATCTCGTCCAGCTGCAGGGTGAACGCGACCTCATCGTCGAACACCTCATCGAGCAGAGCGCCGAGGTCGACATCACGAAGGTGTCGTCCAACGACGAGACGATCACCTATTCGGTGGACGACCTCGCTTCAGTAAAGAATGACATCACGCTTGCGACGACATGGGCAACGACGACGTTTGATGAGGACGAGAACACGTTCACCGTCGAGGTGACCGTCAATCAGGCACATGCGCAGCTGCTCTCGTCGGTCACCAACGGCAGCAAGGTGACGCTCGTGTCGTTCGAGGATGCGGAATGGTTCGAGGTGCGCCGCTCCCTCACCGAAGAGGAGGAGCAGATGATAAACGAGATGACGCGCGATGAGTTCGAGGAACACCTCCTTGGATGGTACGACGAGCAGCTCGGCGACCTCGCAACGGTCACGGCGCTGCAAAACCGCGTCTCGCCACAGACGACCCAGGAGACCCGCGACATTCTCTCCACGAAGCTCAACTACCTTGGTCTTGCCGACATTCCCGTCAAGACGATCTCTGACAATCGCTACATCGAGGTGGAGTTCGCCGCTACCGAGCTCGAACAGGC
>DSAJ01000167.1 GCA_011372835.1 Methanomicrobia archaeon
CGGGAGGGATGCAGGTATGAGACGGTCGTTGGCGCAGCAGCGCTTACGGTCGTTGGCGGCACGGCCGTTGCATATGACCCTCTCGCAGGCACGGAGGAGGGCTACCGGACTTTCGAGATACTGTACGAAGTTGGCAGCGAGGCCATACAGCAGGAGTGGATCGCACAGGCGTTTGATGCCATCAAGGAGGCAACGACCAACTACAACATCAACGTGGAAAGCGAGGCATCGATCACGACACAGCTTGGAAGCCAGCGAAGCGAGTGCTCCGTTGACGTCGAGGCGGTCCTCGAACGCGAGGGATCGACGATGGTCTCGGACCCCGACGACCTCTACAGGCACGACCTCAGCCACTCGCTTCTGAGTGATTGCACGCGCGGCGATCACCTGCGCATCACGTTCGACGGAGAATGCTCGGCACACGTCTCGGCAGATGACGGCGGCCTTGGCGTAACAGGCCAGGAGTCGATGATCGCCTATGTATGGTACTGGGCGTGCAAGACGATCACGGAGGATGAGGAGACGATCACGCTCCGGTGGGGGCACGACTGGCGATTCACCGTCGTCAAGGAAGATCTACGCGAGGGAGAGATCAGCAGCAGGGAGACGTTCTCCTCAAACATCATCGACCAGATCATGGAACAGACCGTAGGCTGGGCGGCGCACAACGACCCGTTTGACTGTCAGGGCATCAAGGGAGCGCTCGAGGATGCGCTCAAACAATGGATCGGGCGCCTGTCAAGCGAACTTGGTATCTACTCCGCAGTAGCTGACGACATGAATGAAAGATAGGATAGTACAACACCATATCGTGTCCACTGTACGTACGGCAAAAAAAGACTTATAAGGCCCTATAAAGATAGAAAAGGGGATGGAAAAGAATTCCGACCCGGGCCTGGTGGTGGTTGGTGGCGTTGCTGCTGGCATGAGCGCCGCCGCCAAGGCACGCAGGATGCGCCCCGACCTACCCATCACCGTGTTCGAGAGGACAGGATATGTCTCGTACGGGGCATGCGGCCTTCCCTATTACGTGTCCGGAGACGTCCCGTCAGTCGACGACCTCATACACTTCACTCCCGAACAGTTCAAACGCCAGCGAAACATCGATGTCCATGTGCATCATGAGGTCACTGCGATAGACCCGTCCGTACAGACCGTGACGGTGCGCAAACCGTCGGGTGAGGAACGGGAGGTCGATTACACCGCGCTCATGCTCGCTACCGGCGCCTCGCCACGGCGGCTTGCCGGTCAGGAACGGTTCTCGAACGTCTATACGATAGACACCATTGAAAGCGGCCTAGCCCTCCAGCGGCTCTGTGCGCACATCTCGTCTGTCGCCATCATCGGCGGCGGATTCATATCGGTGGAGATGGCTGAGGCGTTCAGGCGCCACGGCATCACCGTGCGCATCTTCCAGCGCTCACCACATATCATGAAGAGCTTCGATACCGACATGTCCTTGCTCATCGAGCACGAGCTCTCGCGACACGGCGTCGAGCTCTACAAGGGCGTGGGCGAGGTTGAGCTCGAGGGCATCGACCGCGTGACCCACGTCTCCACAGACATGGGGCGATACGATGTCGATGCGGTGCTTGTCGCCATCGGGGTGCGACCGAACGTCGAGCTCGCCCTTGAAGCGGGTGTCAAGCTCGGCATCACCGGCGCCATCGAGACCGACGACCACATGCGTACGTCGGTGCCAACCATCTACGCGGGTGGCGACAACACCCAGGGATACAGCCCCGTGACCGGCACGCCCTGCTACTTCCCGCTCGGCGACACAGCAAACAAGATGGGCAAGGTGGCAGGTGAGAACATCGCGGCGGCGACGCGTCGTTTGGCGGGTGCCTGGGAAGCGCCATCGTCAAGGTGTTCGGCCTCACCTGTGCGCGCACAGGGCTCAACGAATACCATGCAGCGGCCATCGGCATTGACGTCATGGCCTCGACGTCGCACCACTACGACCGCGCCGCATACTGCCCACACCGCAACGAGATCACGACCAAGCTGCTCACCGACACGCAGGGGACGATCGTGGGAGGGCAGATGATCGGAGGGGGCGGCGTGACCGGCCGCATCGACGTCATCGCAAGCGCCGTCTACAACAAGATGCGCCCCCACGACCTGTACAAGCTGGACTTTTGCTACTCGCCGCCCTATTCGCCTGTGTGGGACCCGCTGCTCATCGCCGCACGCGTGGCGATGGACAAGGCTCACGCTCACCATGAGAAAGAAGAGAAACCGAGACGCGACGTACTGACGTTCTAACTCACTTCTTGAACTTGATGATGTCGCTGATGGTGAGCCCCTTGTTAATCGATGTCTTGCTCTCGACCTCGACATCGCCCACTGATTCAAGCAGCGTTACGTCAAGCTCCTTCTCAAGCTTGCGTGCGACTTTGTTGGTGGGACGGATGCTCTTGGTCTCCACGCGATGTATGAGCGACTCCTTCTCGCTGATACGCTTGCCGAGGTCGGCCTGTGAAAGGCCCATCTCCTCGCGCTTGTTCTTCACGATGTCGTTGTAGTCCTCGACGAGCTCGAGGCTCCTTGCCTTCTGCTGTGGGCTTGGCGAACGGGGACGCTGTGCCGGACCAGTCCCGCGCTGCTGTGGCGGCGCGCCGCGAGGGACGCGGCTGCGGGAACCGGGTGAAGTCCCGAACTTCTGGCACGAGTAACACACCGTAAGCTCCGCACCTTCGACGAGTATCTTGAAGCCCTTTCCTTTGAACTCTTTTCCACAAATCTCACAAAGCATTACGTTCACCAGACATATAGGGCTCTTTAGATTTCCTTAAATAACTTACTACATTGTAGCAAGCTGTGATGCGGCGTGTGCAACAGATTAATGATGGGTGATGAAAGAAAAAGGGATGGACACAGACGTTGTATCCATAGCCGTCTGAGAAGTATGAAAAAAGTGGTGTATTTATAACGTTGCGAGCAAATACTCAAGTAATTCGCCAGCCGTTCTCAGCTGGTCCTGGGCATAAATCGTGTTAGCAGTGGCTGATGCGTTACTCACGTGCATTTCGACCTCATCCAACGTGGCCTGAACATCTTCCGGCACGTCATCTGACAACATAGCCCGCACCTCTGCTAGGAGCGTGGTTACACGTGCCAGTTGAGCGTAGCGTGCTGGTATAAATGCCGAAAATGGTGCTACGGGTGGATGTAGTTGTTCTGCGTGTACAGGTGCCAGTTCGTACGCAACGATGAGGTTTGGATCTTGTTGGATATCGGCCAATAACGTGAACATACCCCCATTGTCGTACGTCGCCGCTCCACCTGCTACCCCATAATAGGTATCAAACCCAGGTGCATCCGAACAGTCATGCATAACACCAGTGAATGTCTGCGATGCAATTTCGAATTGATAGATGTCCACAGTATTGCTGCCTAATTGAGTAAACATCCAAAGATATGGACCCCCTTCCGTATAGGGATCATACGCACTGCCAGCTATGCTCGTGATAGTGGGGCCAATATTGGCATATATTTCATTGCCATTCATATCGATGGCGCCCAGGTCGTTCCAATTGCCTACCCAGAATCCGCCATTGCCCCCGTCAAGCTCGGGATCGTATGCGATATGTCGAACCCCTGAAATGCCCGCACACGTAACAGAAATAGTGTCAACGAGTGTTTTGTTAGACAAGTCCATGACATAGAGGGTCATTGATACATTGCTCCCATAGAAGTATGTGCCATCGTATGCCATATCCCGGATCTGCGTTACTCCCGCAATGTTGAACGACTCGATGAACGTCCCATCCATAGTATATTTCCAGAACGTATAGGTGGCATCATGTCGCCAGTCATTGGTATAGATATGCTCTCCATCAGTCTCTACACCATACTGTCCAGGTCCTTCAGCAGAGAATTGATAAGCGATGTCCCATATGCCCTCGCTGGATTCGCTTTGCAATTTCGCGGAGATGCTTTTGAAAGAAGGACAAATATCGGCTTCTGATTGCTCATTAATCGTTTGTGCAGATGTTGAAGCTGAAAACAACAATACAACCAAGATAAAAAATGTGAAAAAATATTGTGCATTATTTGTCATTGTGAACACCAGATTCGACCATTATACAAAATAGACAATAAATAGTTTTTGTAAAAGATGGCTTTGCACATAAAGACTACTTTGAACATACAGGTCCTGTCGGCCGAACATAAAGCACTGGCCTTCTTTTCCAATTTTTATACCAATCTTCCTGCATATTCCATTTATGCGCCTTCTTCCTAGTATCGTCTGTGTACGCGTATCGAACGCGCCTGGTGGCGCTGCGAAACGCATTTAGGAGAGGACTGTTTGTCGCATGGGGCGGCAGCGTTGTGAACGCTGCATACAAGATATTGTGAAAAGCATTCCCCAATGCGCTCGCGGAGGGAATAGAGGATGCCAGCGTGCATCCGGTGCGCATGCCGCTTGGCACTGCGTGCGAATGCACATGAAAAGATACGACTTTGTGTGCAAAGCCGTAAAAGATCCAATTAAAAAAATGACAAACCTTTATTAAAGCTTCAAGAATAGGGGCAGTGATGCTAGCGGTATCAGTGATCATTCCAGCATACAACGTGGAGTCGTCCGTTGCCAAGGTGGTAGAGCGGTGCAGCGACGAC
The DNA here is from genome assembly GCA_011372835.1 of Methanomicrobia archaeon. Lineage (GTDB taxonomy): Archaea > Methanobacteriota_B > Thermococci > Methanofastidiosales > NM3 > NM3. The sequence continues at coordinate 4,627 of DSAJ01000167.1, forward strand.
TACGAGGTGATCGTCGTGGACGACGGTTCATCGGACGGGACGTATGAGGCAGCACGGAACACACGTGCAACGGTGCTTTCCCACGAAGAGAATCGCGGCAAGGGCATGGCGATGCGCACGGGAAGCGCGGCCGCCGGCGGAGACGTGCTCGTCTTCATCGATGCAGACCTGCAGCACCTCCCCGAGGACATACCGCGCCTGGTCGCCCCCATCGAGGAGGGACGTGCAGACCTCACCATCGGCAGCCGTACGCGCGGGCCGCGTTCGAAGATGCCGCTCCTCAGACGGTGCTCGAACGGTATCACATCAGGCATGCTTCGGCTCAGGGTACGCAGGAGGATAGCGGACTCGCAAAGCGGATTCCGTGCGATACGCAAGGATGCCTTTGACAGGATGCCGCTCACTAGCGACCGATTCGCCATCGAGACGGAGATGCTCATCTGTGCGGCACGCCACAAGCTACGCATCGAGGAGGTGCCCGTTGACATCGTCTACCGCGGCGGCGCGTTCCATTTCTCGGTCCTCGACATACTCAACTTCCTGCGAATGGTCCTCTTCAAGTGGTGCTGAGCCGTCCGCCAAACTATTTATATTTCATCTGCTGATGTATGAGGGGAGATACCATGCCAGTTGATGAATTGCATGTCATAAAAGATAACATCTTAAAGCACGAGGAGTGGCGACGATCATCGCTTAACATGATCGCATCGGAAAACATCACCTCGTCAGCGGTCAGCCGCGCCGTCGCTTCGGCACTGTCACACAAGTATGCGGAGGGGTGGCCCGGTGCGCGATTCTACCAGGGATGCACCTACTTCGACGAGGTCGAGCTCAACAGCAACTCGCTCTTTTACCGCCTGTTTGACGCCCAGTACGTCGACCTGCGGCCCATATCGGGCACGAACGCGAACCTTGCGCTCTTCTTCGGCCTCACGAAGCCGGGAGACACACTCATGGCGCTGCACACGAGCCATGGCGGCCACATCAGCCACACGACGTTTGGCTCAGCTGGCATCCGCGAGCTCGATGTGAAGACGTTTCCCTTCGATGAGGATGCGATGAACATCGACGTCGACCGCACCGTTGCAATGATACACGAGACACAGCCCCGCCTCATCCTCTTCGGCGCATCGCTGTTCCTGTTCCCACACCCGATCAAGGAGGTGGTCGACGCAGCCAAGGAGGCAGGCTCGCTTATCGCATACGACGGCGCCCACGTGCTTGGCCTCATCGCAGGTAAGCAGTTCCAGGACCCCCTCAGCGAGGGGTCGCTCATCATCACTGGCAGCACGCACAAGACGTTCCCCGGACCACAGGGCGGCATGATCGTCACGCGCAACATGGAAAACGAGGACCTCGCCCGACTCCAGTGGGGCATATTCCCCGGCGTCCTCTCGAACCACCACCTCCACCACGTTGCGGCCAAGGGCATCGCCGCTGGCGAGATGGTCGACTTCGGCAAGGACTATGCGCTCCAGATGTGCAAGAACGCAAAGGCGCTGGCATCGGCACTCGCTGAGGAGGGCCTCTCGCCGCTCTGCGAGCATCTGGGATACACCGAAAGCCACCAGGTCGTCCTTGACGTGAGCAAGCACGGCGGAGGCAAGTGGGTCGCCGAGACGCTCGAGGCGGCAAACATCATCACTAACAAGAATCTGCTCCCGTGGGATCCCATCGAACAGTCGGAGGACCCCTCCGGCCTTCGCATCGGCGTATCAGAGCTCACGCGCCTCGGTATGGTCGAAGACGACATGAAGGACGTCGCAGCGCTCTACAGGAAGGTCATCATCGACAAGGAGGACCCATCGATGGTCGCCGCAGAGGTCACGTCGATGCGCGCAGACTTCCAGGACGTCCGATTCTGCCACGAGTGGGACGGCATATAGGTGAGGGAGTGGTCATCTGGCCTTACATACCGTTCATCGTCGTCGCTGTCCTTGACATCGTGTTACTGGTACGCTACGCAGCGCATGAGCGGCCCGTTCCCCCGTCACGCACCGGACAGAGGGTAAGCGTCATCATCCCCGCGTACAATGCGCAGGACACGATATCCGATACGGTCGCATCGGTCCTCTCGAGCAGGGGGGTGCACCCCGAGGTGATCGTCGTCGATGACGGCTCGACCGACGGGACGCGCGATGTGATCACCGCGCACGGCGACGATGGTGCCATCCTCATTTCACAAGGCCATGCGGGCAAGTGGGCCGCGCTCAACAATGGCGTATCCCATGCGACTGCCGATGCCGTCGTCACGCTGGACGCCGACACGATCGTCTCGCCTGACACACTGCGCATCCTTGCATGCGCCCTCGACGACGCAGACGCCGTCGCTGGCGCCCTGATGGTCGAACGCGAAAGCGGACTGCAAAACGTCATACAGCGCCAGGAGCACGTACGGATCGCCATGCACCGGATGGTCGAGGGCACCGTCAACACGGTCTCGGGACCCATCGCGGCGTTTCGCCGGTCGGTGCTTGAGAAGCACCCGTTCAAGGCCTCGCCCGTCGAGGACTTCGAGCACACGGCACGCCTCAGAGGGGAAAACGCGCGCATTGCCTACGCCCCTGCTGCCACGGGGTACACGAAGATGCCCACGACGTGGACGAACTACTGGTCACAGCGCCTGCGCTGGTCTGTCGGCACCGCCTGTGAGATGCGCCGCCTCGGGCTGTCGCGGCGCGGCCTCGTGGGGGGCATGGCCGTATCGGCCCTTGACATCGCGCTCGTCCCGCTCGCGCTGTGGTATCACGCCTACGCGCTCTTGGTGCTGCTTGCATGCATCGAGGGTGCGATCCAGGTGGTGGGAACGCGCCGGGAACGAGGCGGTGACGAGGTCGCTGCATGTGCGTTCTATCCACAATTGGTTATACTCGCATGCATCGCACTGGCCACGAATATAACGGCACTTGCCGTATCAAGTTCTCGCAAATGCAATAATTATTACAAAAATAACCACGATGATGCACATGAATGAATTACGGCTTATAAGACGTGAACCCCTTTGTTTCCACTGGAACATCGCCTATTCGATGTTCGACGAGGCAACGAATGCAGTCATTCGACGAAGGAACGGATGGAGGGACTATCATGAACGGAAATGAGGTATGGAATGAGATACGCTCCATTCACGAGACATACACGGACGAGATCGAACGCAGGCTCGGATCGTTCAGTGAGGTGTGGGCGCGACACGACGAAGGCGAGTTCTTGCGGGAGCTCTTCTTTTGCCTGCTCACACCACAGTCCAACGCCAGACGATGCTGGGAGACGATCGAACGGTTGAGCGGGGACGGGCTCTTGGAACGGGGATGCGAGGATGAACTGGCCCCCTGCCTCCATGCCGCCCGGTTCAAGAACAAGAAGGCGGCCTACATCTGCAGGGCGCGGGAGCGATTTACCAGGGGCGAGCGCCTCGTCGACGTGCTCGATATGTTCCCCTCGGCCCACGCCGCACGCATGTGGCTTGTCAAGAACATCGACGGCATGGGGTGTAAGGAGGCAAGCCACTTCCTCCGAAACGTCGGATGGGGTGCCGACATCGCCATCCTCGACAGACACCTGTTTGGGACGCTGGCCGAAGCGGGCGTCATCAACGAGGTCCCAAAGAGCATGAGCATTGCAGGGTACTGCCGAATCGAGGAACAGATGCGACGATTCTCATACCAGATAGGCATACCGATGGACCACCTCGACATGGCGATATGGTACCGGAAGAAGGGCGAGTTCTTCAAATGAGCTGCGTGAACACCCCTTTCATAAGGGGCATCGCGCATGCGAAAAAAAGAGATTTACGTCTTTTAAATCATTATGCATATATAATCAACACTATTTCAAAAGCTTTAAATATCTACACAAGGGAGTAATTATGGGAGGATTTACTATGACAAAGAAACTACAGATCTATAAATGTGAAGTATGCGGGAACATAATAGAGGTCGTCCACCCGGCCGATGGAGAGCTCGTATGCTGTGGTGAGCCCATGATAAAGCTTGAAGAGAAGACCAAGGACGAGCTCAAGGAAAAGCACGTCCCCGTGGTCGAGATGGTCGATACGTGCTCGTATCTGAGCAAAGCGGGTACCGACCTCAAGCAACCGACGATGGCATACGTCAATCCGGAGCACAACTGCAGGTACAGGGTCCATGTCAAGATCGGGGAAGTGCCCCATCCCATGGAGGAGGAGCACTACATTGAGTGGATCGAGCTGATCACCGAGACGCAGACGTGCAGGAAGTACCTAAAACCGCACGATGCCCCCGAGGCAGCGTTTCAGGTCACCGAGATGCCTATCAAGGTCCGCGAATACTGCAACGTGCATGGACTGTGGGCCAAGAATCTTTAGATGAACTACCGCATCAAGGCTACTGCATCACGCTACTACAGAGATGAGAAACCATGAAGAGCTTAAAAGGAACTCAGACGGAAAAGAACTTGCTTACCGCCTTTGCCGGTGAGGCACAGGCGCGAAACAGATACACCTACTTCGCCTCACAGGCAAAAAAGGAAGGATATGAACAGGTACGAGAGATATTCCTCGAGACTGCAGAGAACGAGAAGGAGCACGCAAAGCGCCTCTTCAAGTTCCTCGAGGGCGGCGACGCCGAGATAACGTGGACGTTTCCCGCGGGCGTTATAGGCACGACCAAGGAGAATCTCAAGGCGGCCGCTGCCGGCGAGCACGAGGAGACCACAGAGATGTACCCAGACTTCGCAAAGGTTGCCGAGGAGGAGGGATTCCCCGTCATCGCTTCAGCGATGCGCGCAATCGGACACGCCGAGTCACAACATGAGAGGCGCTACCTCAAGCTTCTTGACAACATAGAAAACGACAGGGTCTTCAAGCGTGACGAACCGGCCCTCTGGAAATGCGGCAACTGCGGCTACATCTTCGAGGGCAAGGAGGCACCGACGGTCTGCCCCGCATGCGACCACCCTCAGGCCCACTTCAGGCTCGTTGACCAGAACTGGTAGACAGCCCTTCCCTTCTTTTTTCCTCTTTCTTTTCATTTACTCAATGAAACTCGATCTCCACGCTGCCCGCCTTCTTGCACAGCGTGCTTGAGAGCATGCCCGCCTCGATCCAGCAGACGTTGAGGATGCCGCATGGCACGAGGCAGTTGCCGGAGCAGTGCGCCTCCTGGGCGCGCTCGAGCACGAAGTTGTCCTTGACGTGCAGGATCTCGTGAAACGGCACCTCGATATGGGCGAGACGCTGAACGTTCTCGCACGAAGAGTCGATATCGATGTGTATCATTTTGCCCTTGCGCTCGCCCGATATCACATGGGTGTGGTCGCACACCCTCGAATGAACGGTTATCTTCGTCATGTCCCTCACCTCGCTTCGGTCTTACCACTTTCTGTCAAAGAAGATGTTTTTGCCCTTGAATGATATGGGAAGCGCGACCACGACATCGCCCTTGCACGCGCCGATGCGCCGCGCCGCAAGCCCGGCCGTGTACATCATGCGGTTGTCGGCGTTGTGTAGCGACGCCGTCTTGGCCGCACTCGAGAGGGCGATGCCCAGGTCGATCGCCTTGAAGATGCACATCGGCCCGGGAAAATCGGTCTCGTCGTTGATATGCTCCATGATCGTATCGCAGTCATAGCCGCACCCGCCGCAATGGAGCCCTATCTCCTTGTTGTCAACGCCGATGAGCACGACGCAGTCAGCCTCGCGGACATTGTTGGCATCGCGGTAGTAATATTTCCATCCCTTCTCCTCCGCTATCGCCTCCATCTCGCCGGCAAGCCTCTGCCTGCCGTCTGCGTCGACGATGGCGACGTGAATGGTGTCATCTGCCTTGGCCTTCGGGGCCGTGCGTGCCGATGCGCACATGAGCTCTGCCACGGTCTGTGCTGCAGAATGTATCATCCCATCCATAGATATCACTCATTAAACATCATATCTACCATTTATTAGTGTATTGGCATCTTGATATTATTCCTGAGCTCTGGGGGTGATGAGTAAGCCCATCAGATGAGAAGGCGGATGATGCGATCAAGTATCAGACAAATCCTTGCCCTTCAGGAAAAAATGTTCACCGCCAAGAATGAACAACATCGCTGCGAATGTCAATACGACGACAAATATGTCATCAGATGCCTTCAGGAAGATGAATGCTCCAAGCACCACCATATCGATGACAAGTGCAGCAGAAACAATGTATAGGGTGGCGCCCACATCATTCCGCAAACGATGCATTACGCCCCAGTGGACCACGATATCCATGGTAATGTAAAATATGACACCCATGGCTGCAATCCTTGTTAAGTCAAAAAAGAGGGTCAGTGCTATGGCAATGACAACGGTGTACACGAGCATATGTTGCTGCACGCGGCCCGGCATTCCAAAATGGCTGTGAGGTATGAGGCGCATGTTTGTAAGCATGGCCGTCATCCTCGAAACGGCAAACACGTTGGCCAACACACCTGAAACGGTGGCAAGAATAGCAATGCCGACGGTAAAAATCAACCCATACGTGCCAAAGACGGGTCGAGCTGCTTCAGCAAGTGCATAGTCTTTTGCAGCTATTATTTCAGGCACGGTCAGGTTGGTTGCCACCGCTATGGCAACGATCATATAGATGATGATACAGATGAGAATGGAGATCGCAATTGCCCTGCCAACATTCTTATAGGGATTGACAAGCTCGCCACCGCTATGGTAATAGAGGTAAACCCCGCATACGCTAGGAGGGATATGGCAATGCCCCCAACAAATCCAGTATAAGAATAATCGGTCGGGATGCCATGGGGTACCACGCCCGATATGTTGCACCCTGCGGCCCACAACGCCGCAAATGCGAATATGGCAATTCCCCCGATCTTTAGGAATGCCATGAAGGCGGCTGTCGATTCCACGAATTCCGTACCAGATATGTTAATCAGGAACACCGCTACCAACAATCCGACACCGAGCAGGGGGACCAACATGCCGTTCATCCCATCACCAAATAGCTGCATTACATAGGTACCAAACGTGCGGGCGACAAGGCTCTGGTTTATCACCATTGCAAATGCCATTAGGAGCGCGGCCCATGCTGTGACCGTGCCCTTGCCATATGCCTTCTTCAATATCATGGCAATCCCGCCCTCGGAAGGGTATGCGTTTGCTACCTTTATGTAGGAATAAGCGCTGATGGATGAAAACACCCCTCCCATCAGGAAAACGATGGGAAAAAACGTACCAGACAGTTCGGCCACTTGGCCCAAGAGCGCAAAAATGGCTGCACCTATCATGATCCCTGTACCGAGGGATACAGCGCCCATTAAGCTCAATCCTTTTTTCTGACGTTCGCTCATGATGCCCCACACTCGATACTACATGTGTGAGTCAGAACGATGCAATATTAAAGTTAGGGGGTATGCCACTCCGAACTATCCCGATAATAAGCTTATATGAACGAAAGCGTAAACGATTCGAAGGCGCTCATCCGTATTTGTACGAGATATAGCATGTGCCCTCGACTGACACCATGCAGGGGCCAACGGGCGCATCGGGCGTGCAGGCTCTTCGGAAGAGAGGGCAGTCCTGTGGCGAACAAGCCCCGAGGAGGATGTCCTTGCACCTGCATGCCGAATCCTCCTCCCGCGGCGTGTATGAGAATGATTCGAGCACGTCGCGATGGCGGTGCACGGCGTCCCATTCCCTGTATTTGGATGCGATGGCAAGCCCCGACTTGGGTATCACGGGGAGCGCGCGCCATTTCGCATCGACCTGCCTGAACGTCTCGTCGATGAGTGTTCGTGCCTTCACGTTGCCCTCGGGGCGTACGGCGCGCACGTACTCGTTTTCGACCTCTGCCCGGCCCTCGGCACGCTGCTCGAGCAGCATGAGCACGGACAACATGACATCGCCCGGCTCGAATCCCGCCACGACCTGGGGAACGCCGTAGCGCTCGGAGATGAACGCATAGGCGTTGCTGCCGATGATCGTCGAGACGTGGCCGGGGTCGACGAATCCGTCGACCGCAAGCGAGTTGGACAGGAGGAAGTCAAGCGCCTCGGGTATGGTGCGGTGCACCGAATAGATCGATAAGTTGTCAGGCTCCGATGCAAGTGCCACCGACGATGTAGGCACCGTCGTCTCGAATCCGATGCCGAAGTGAACGACCTCGCGGTGCTCCTCGTGGGCGATGGAGAGCGCATTTGCGATCCCGTAGACGATCCTCACATCGGCGCCCTTGGCCTTGGCGTCGGCAAGCGAGCCCGAGTCGGAAGGGATGCGCATCATATCACCAAACGTCGTGACCGTAAGCCCCGAACGTGCGAGATGGATCATGCGCTCGATGTCCTCCTTGGGGGTGATGCAGACGGGGCAGCCCGGACCGGAGACGAGCCTGATGGTATCGGGTAGAAGTGAACGCATGCCAGAGGAGACGATCGTGTGCTCGTGCGTGCCGCACACGTGCATAAGGGTGAGAGGACCGAGAAAGCGCGCCTGCTCTGCTATCTTTCCCGCGAGAAGTCGTATGTAGCGGGGATCATTGCGATTGGCCTGATTCATCCTGGAGCTCACCTATCTGGCGCCATAGCTCTATCGACTCCAACGCGTCCTCCTCGGAGAGCGTATCGATGGCAAATCCCGTGTGGACGATGACGTAGTCCCCCACGTCCGCATCGACGAGATCGAGACGGACCTTGATGCGGGCGCCGTCGTAATCGACCACACCCTCGTTGCCGTCCCTTTCAATGATTTTACCTGGAATAGCGAGACACATCATGCCACCATAACCTTTAAAATGAGCGTATCCTTAAAAAGATACTGGTGACCACCATGCGCGTACTTGCCATTACAGACCTTCACGGGACGACGCTTGACAACGCCGAGTCCATCGCTGAAGACTATGACCTCATCCTCATCGGAGGCGACATCACGCACTTCGGCCGCTATGACGATGCCAAGGAGATCCTATCAGAGTTCATACGGGACAAGGCCGTCTGTGCCGTCTACGGGAACTGCGATTATGCCGATGTCGATGACTACCTCCGCGAAGCCGACATATCCGTCCACGGGCGCCGCATGGACGTCGGTCCCTGCACGATAACGGGGTTTTCAGGCGCGCCGAAGTCACCGTTTAACACACCGGGCGAGGTTGACGACGAGGAGATCGGCGCAGGCATACGCGACGTGACAAGCGAGTGCAGCATCGTCCTGACGCATGCCCCGCCCTTTAAGACGGCCGTCGACAGGGCGCCGGTGGGACATGTGGGGTCGAGGTCGCTTCATGAGTACATCCTTCGCGCGCAGCCGGCCATCAACATCTGCGGCCACATCCACGAGGCACGCGGCACCGACAGCATCGGCTCGACGCTGATCGTCAATCCGGGTCCCTACTTCAAGGGGTATTACGCACACATCGACATCGCCAACGATATCTCTTGCGAGCTGCGCTCATTCTGATACGGCCTGCTGTGTGAGATGCGTCTCATGCGGACATGCAAGGAGCGGCACGTAGACGCCAAGCACGCGATGCACGCCGCTTGTGACCCCCACCTCGCTAATCACGACGGAGTTGTTCTCAAGCACGTCGATGACGTTGAACGTGTTGCCGTAGCGTCCGTGCACGCGCCGCGATGATAGAGTGTTCGAGTTCGAGATCACCGTGCCGTCGATGATCGATGAAAACGAGACGTGCCTGTTGCCGTTGAGTATGAGGTGCACGCGTCCGGAAAGACGATTTAACACATCTCCCGCGTCCTCGATGACATCGCGCTCGCGCGTATAGGGCACCGGCACGATATGGTGATGAAAGACGACGACATTCATCTTTTTTGGATCGATCTGGCGTTCGATGCGCTTGAGCTGGCGGCGGCCGATGTAGCCTTCCTGTTCGTCATGCTTTACGCTGTCTGCCCATATGAAGTGCACGTCGCCCAGCGTGACGTTGTCAGCCGAGAAATAGTCGTAGAAGAGCTCACTTCCAAGGTGCATGTAGTCCCGCGCGCCGGGCACGACGAGCTGCGGCGAGGGAAGGCGCGCAAGCTGCTCGCGTGCCGTGACAAACGACCCGGTAAGCCCGTCATGGGTAACATCGCCCGCGTGAACGACGATGTCGGGCGCGAGCGCATTGATCTTTTGCACAGCCGCCTCGTACACATCGGTGCGAAAGTCCGAAGTATCTCCGAAGTGCGTGTCGGAGAGCTGCACGATGCGGAACTTGCGCGTCGCCGCAGGCACGAGCGTGCTGTAGTGGCGCCTTCGCACCTCGGTGTGGGGCGTCTCGTAGCCGATATCGAATCTGCTGACATTGACGTGGCCGTCCTTGGTGTATATGTAGTTGAACGAAGGCGCATCGCCCGCACGGGTCTTGTACGAGGAGAACGTGGCCGAGTTGACGACGATCGTGTCCTCGATGCGATAGACGTTGAACGCATGGCGGTGCGCTGATAGGACGAGGTCGGCCCGGTAGTCGAGGATCACCTTGAGGACGTTCCCAGCATCGGTAAGCAGGCCCCTCTCCCGTCCCGAGCGCGGCACGGGAAGGAGGTGGTGGTGGAACGCCACCACGGTGAAGTAGTCCGAATAGTCGTTGAGGAACCGTTTCATGCCCTTGATGTCTGTCTTGCCGATGCGTCCCTCGTTCCTGTCAGGTATCGACGAGTCGAACGTGGCGCATGCGAGCGTGTCGGTGACATGGACCTTCTGAGGTTTGCCAAAATACTTCTCAAAAAGCGTGTAACCGACATTTCGCGCATCGTGGTTGCCCGGTGTGCACATGAGACTCTCGATCTCGCCAAGCTCCGTGCGCGCCCGCTGGTACTCGTGCTCGAATCCATGCTCCGTCACATCGCCAACGTGGACCGCAACGTCGCACGGCAGCTTGCGCACGATGTCCATGCCCCGTCCGAAGGCTGCTGCATCGAAGTGATACGTGTTGGAGAAGTGGGTGTCGGAGATCTGCACGATGCGGACCATGGGTATATCTGGTCGTGAACACTTAAAAGGATTCGTATCTGTACGTGGCGACCACGAGTACAAAACCCTCTCGCCATGGGGCTTTGACAGGTGTGATGTCGGGTGCCCCATCCCCCCATGATGCTCGTATGGAAATGGTTATATAGTGGATGGAAATAAAGTAATCATGCCAAAAATCGTTCATTTTGACCTCCCTGCCGACGACCTCGAGCGGGCACGGAAGTTCTACACCGGCCTGTTCGGATGGACATTCGAGAAGCTCCCCATGGACTACTTCCTCATCACCACGAGCGATGAAAAGGGAAGCCTTGGCGGCGGCATGGGAAAGAGGGGTGATCCCGAACAGGGCATCACGAACTTCATAGGTGTCGAAGGCATCGAGGACTACATGCGAAGGGTCGAAAAGGCCGGCGGAAGCGTTATCAGCCCGAAACAGACGGTGCCGGGGTGGGGGCATATGGCGCTTTGTGCCGATACCGAAGGCAACGTCTTCGGGCTCTTTGAAGAGGACGCCAGTGCCACATAGCGGGAGCACGTGGGTCTCCTGGCTTCGACACGTGATGATGCGTCCACCACCAGGATAGAGTAACTTTTATACCGCATCGCCAAGCGACCGCAAGGGCCACGTTTTGCACAAAAGATAAAAGCGTCCCGTGCGATATCACATCAATGGAAAAGAAGCTCTCTACGCCGGTCAAGGAGTTCATCACGCCGCATCTTCTTACCATCGCGGGCGACAAGACGCTGCACGACGCCGCGTCGCTCATGTCGTCGATAAACATCGGTTCACTCGTCGTGGAGGAGGACCATCATCCGGTCGGCATCGTCACCGAACGCGACATCATCAACGCCGTTGCCGCCGACATCGACCTCAACGCCACGCTGGTGGGCAAAAAGATGAAAAAAAAGCTCATCGCCATCGAATCGACGATGCCCGTGCAGGAGGCGCTCCTTATCATGTCAAAGGAAAACATCCGCCACCTGCTCGTCCAGGAGCACGGCCGCTACATCGGCATGTTCTCGTTCAAGAACTTCCTCGACCTGGAGCGGCTGCGCATCGGCATCATGTGAGAAGCGCCTTCATCTTTCGCGTGGCAATCCCCAGTATGGCCGCGGATGTCTTCTCGAACTCCCTGTTCTCGAGCGACGGTACCCCTTTCTCCTCGGCCGACTCCCGCAGGTAATCCTGTATGCGTATGATCGCATCGAGGGAGTCGATGTACTGCTGGGCGTCCCTGCGCACGTGAGTCGCCGATGCTCGGGATATGAAGCGGGCCTTGTGGGTCTCGTGATTGTCGAGGTACATGTTGACCATGACCACGTGCGGACTCGTCTCGATGAACTCGGATGCGATGTGGACGCCCTCGATCACAAGCGAGATGCCCTCGCGAAGCGAGCGCTCGATCACCGCGTTGATCCCCGTGCAGACCGCCTTTGCCTGCTCGCGGAATCCCACGATGACCTTGTCCTCGCGGACACGGTACGTGATCGCCTCCCATGCGTCGTAGCTCGAATAGTGCACTGCGGGCATGAGGCTCGGTGCGATCATGTTCTTCATGATCTCCCTGATCGTGTCGGTGCCGATGACCTGCTTAATGCCGAGGCGGTGTGCGATCTCGAGAGCGACCGACGACTTGCCTATGCCGGAAGGTCCACCGATAAGGATGACGATAGGGATGCGCTCGTGGCGCACCCTGCTCCAGGTCATGTAGTTCTCAGCTGTCTCCTCGTCGATGGTCTGAAGCTGCGACACGACGATGTCGCGCAGCTCGTCGCTAGAGATCTCGTCCACGCCCTGACCCTCGATGTCGCGCTGTATCGACTTCGCGAGGTCGTAGGCCTTGTGATTGACGAGGCCGGCGGCTGTTATCGACTCGGTAAGCTTCCACCTGGAGTACGGTTCCCTGAATCCATCCTTTCGAATATACAACATCTCTCATGCACCGAACTTTTTCACTTTGTTTGCCTGATTCATCATCAGGTAGACGATGTCCTCGGCGAAGATGTGGCCAAGGCCGCCCCTGGCGCACGAACGCTCGTCGAATCGGCCCACATCATCGGTCCTCACGCGCCCGCCCCACATGACAAACGGGACGTCCTCGCCCGAATGGTCCTTGACAACACATGGCGAGGAATGGTCGCCCGTGAGCGCGATGACCGTGTCGTGGGGGTCGGGTATCGAGGAGATGATCGTGCCCATCATCGCATCGAGCTTTTTGATCATTGCTTCCTTCTTTACGGGATCGCCGTCGTGGGATGCCGTGTCGGTGGGTTTGAAGTGGGTGAAGACGAAGTCGTATGACCTGAGCGCCTCGATGGTCGCTTCCGCCTTCGCCTGGGCGTTGGTATCGTATTCGCCTGTGACCTCCGGAACGTCGATGAGGTCGAATCCGTAACATCGTGCCACGCCGCGGATCAGTGCGGTTGCGGCGATGCATGCCGCGGATGCGCCAAACTGCTCCTGGAACGTGGGTACTGCCGGACGGACGCCCGCGCCTCGCACGAGCAGGAAGTTGGCGGGAAGGTCGCCCGCATCGATGCGCTTGGCATTGAGCCGATGGTCCCTCAAGACCTCGTAGGCCTGGCTGACAAACGAGTTGAGAAGCGATGCGGTGCGGCGAGCCGCGTCAGAGCCGTCAAGCGGCTCGATGGTCAAAGGAGAAACACCCGTGTGATGCGGGTCGCCGTCGGAGACCTCGGGCGAGAGCCCCTCGTCCTCGAGCACGAGCGCGGCTCGGGTCCCCGTGGCCGCGCGAAACGAGAAGGGAACGCCGATGTCGACCGTCTCCCTTACCTCGCGTGAGAGCTCGTCGAGGTGACGTGGCGATCGGCCTGCGCGCCTGTCGGTGACGATGCCGTCCTCGACGGTGCCGAAGTTCACGCGAAAGCCAATGGCGCCACTCGTGGGTTCGATGCCAACGCCTAGCGCCTCGAGGTAGCCGCGCCCACGATACGTCTTGAGCGGATCCTGTCCCAAGATCGCGATGTGGGCGGTGTCGCTTCCGGCGGGAAGCCCTCGCCTGAGCGGGTGCATCATGCCGCATATCCCCTCGCGAGCGAGGCGGTCGAGGTGCGGGAAGGTACCATGCTCAAGCGGCGTCAGGTAATTGAACTCACGTATCGGCACATCGCCGATGCCGTCGGCTATGATAAGGATCAACTTCACGGTAGACACCTTAATGGAAATCGGTGTCAGCGAATAAAAAAACTATGTACGAAAAGGGGAGAAGGTAGGGTATATAGGAGGTTTTTGATGTCAGAATGGGCCCCTACCTTTTTCCACCTTTTTTATAACGAAGATGAAAAGCGTATTGGTGCACGTACTTCAAAAACGTGTCACGAAGTGATTCAGTCGGTCACCTCAAACCATGTCTCCTCAGTGTCCTTGTCGATGCACAACAATACCTTGTACGATTCGATGAGGGCCGAGGTCTCGTCGACGCTGCGGCCGATGACGGAAGCAACATGGGTGGTGGCGCGCTCGCGCTCTTCCTGATACGGGGATATGTCCTTGACAAAGTACGATACAACGTTTTCTCGGGTCACTCCTATCAACTCCTGTGGTACGTCGAAAGACAAGACTACTTAAAAATGTTGCCCTATTATGTATGGCAGGCGTCATATGCGCGCTAGATAGTTGTCGATATGGTCCGGGTCGTATGGCTGATCCCTTCCCGGACAGTCAAGCTTGTTGCACAGTATGCATGAGCTAAACGGTATGTTGGTGGGGAAGTAGATGCCCGAGAGCGACTTGAGCGGATGCATGATGTGCTTGCGGTCGAGACGGACGTAGCTGCCGACGCCGGCAGGCGCAAGCAGCGTGAAGAGCGGGTCCTGCTGCTGAAGCGGCCAATAGTCGAGCGAGCCGGGGCTCACCTTGGAAAAGTAGGGCAGGTCGCTATGCTCCTTCAAGTGGGCCTCGAACGCGCGAACGGTCTCACGCAGCGCGAGATTGAACATGAAGTCGAGCATGTACTGGCGAAGCACGTCCGAGGACGCCTCGTGGAGCGCCTCGTCCGTCTCGAGCCCGAGCGTCATGACAAATGGAACGACATCCTTCTTTCGGGCAAGGCAGCTGGCAAGGAGGTCGCTTTCAAACGTGACGCCGTCGATGACGACGGTGTCGTCGTGTGCCTGGTCGACATGCGCCCACTGGTAGATGACATCCGCGTCGGCAAGGCCGTCGCACTGGCCGACAAGCTCGTCGATAAGCTCCACGAACCGGTCCGAGCCGTGGAGCGGGAAAATGGAGAGCACGTTCTCCTTGGTGATCATCGGGTCGTAATGAAAGTGCATCGTTATAGATGTCATGCGGCACACGATAAATAATTATCTCTCTCGAAAAGTTAGCAAAGTATAAAAACGCAGCATGAGGAAAGGGGGATATGTCTGATGAGATCGCCACGCTTTACAGGATTGGCACGGTGGTGTCCGTCGAGGGCGACCTGTCCACCATACGGATCGAACCTGACTACATCGACGGCCTCTACCGCATCGACACCGCAAACCATCTCGACATCCTCTTCTGGATACCGCTAGACAGGGGCGTGCTCAGGGTGCATCCGCACGGCGACCCGGAACGCAGGCTGCGGGGCGTCTTCTCGACAAGGAGCCCCGTGCGTCCGAACCCCATCGGCCTCACGCGCGTCAAGCTCGTGAGCCACGAGGGTGCAACGATCGTCGTTCGGGGGCTTGACGCGCTCATCGCCACCGCGGCGGTCGACATCAAGATTGGAGAGGGACCAACGCATGGACATTGATCTTGGAGCGATATGCGGCGAGAAGACCGCGGCACAACTCTACAACGCATTCGGCAGCGATGCAGTGCGCATCGTGCGCGACTGCGAGGTCGAGCGACTCGTGCAGCTGCCCGGCTTCGGGAGGAAAAAGGCGCTTGCCATCGTGCGCAAGGCCTACGCACACCTCTACGATGAACCCGGCTCGTCGATACTCACGGGACATGCAGAGGACGTCTATGACATGCTCCAGGAATTCCTGTCCGGCTACGTGGTGACGGCGCCCGCGCGCAACAAGCTGCTTGCATACATCCCGCTCACCAACAGGGACCTCATCGAAGAACGTCAACGCTACTTCCAGGAGGCTGGCGCACTTTACGAGCGGGTATGCGACAGGTACGGCGAGATCGCCCGCTCGCTCGGAGAGCTCACGGCGATAAAGGAACCGGAGATACGGAAGTATTACGACTACGTGCTGCTCACCGACTCGAACGAGGCACAGTCCCAACTAAAAAATCCCCACTGTGACGTGCTCTTCATGGACACGCCAGACGAGGCGGAGTACGCCCGCTCGTCATACTCGTTTGTCATCTACGTCGCCGGCACTGACTCGGAGCTCGAGGAGTACGGGGAGCAGTATGCCGACAGGATATGCACGCTTGCCCACTTCGATCTTACCACGCTCATACCCGACCAGGCGGTCGAGAAGTTCATGAAAAACGAGCGCACGCTTCGTGCGCTTCGCGACCTCAGGGCCATGCTCGATCTGGAGACCGACATCCTCGATCCGCTGCTCGAGGCGCTCGCACGCTACCGCGCCAAGGACGGCGCCGTCGAGAACCATATCACGCCCGACCAGTTCGTCGACATCGTCAGGAAAAAGGAGGGCGAGCTCAACAAGCGCATCTTGAACGCGCTCACCGAGCGCGACCTGGGCATCAAGGCGACGCGGCTGCTCGACCTCGTCTCATCGATCGGCGCAAGCGACGACCCCACCGAGGCGATACGCAGGAGCCTGCCTGTCGAGTTCGACGAGGTCTACCACGAGGTCGTCTCAGAGGTGGTATCCGAGATCGAGGATGCAACGGGTATCGATGCATCGTCGCTCTTTCCCGATTCGTTCTCATGCCCCATCTCCATCGAACACGAACCACTCTACGACCTGCGCCGCGAGCTCGAGACGACCGACTTCAAGTCACGATACGACCTGAAGCAGACGATCGCATCGTTTTCGAAGCGATGGCCCGAGATCGATGCGATGCTCGATGAGGCCGTTGCCTACGACTTCATGCTCGCAATGGGGCGATTCATCCACGATAACGGGTGCTGTGTACCCGAGTTCGTCGAGGACGGCATGTCGTTTCGCGAAGCGACAAACGTATTCATAGACGGAGCGACGCCTGTGTCCTACAAGATCGGCGCCACGCCGCACGATATCGCCACAAGCGACCGTATCACCGTTCTTACCGGCGCAAACTCGGGCGGCAAGACGACGCTACTCGAAACGGGCCTCACATTGCAGCTGCTTGCACAGATGGGCATGCCTGTACCAGCATCTGAGATGCACACCACGATCTTTGAGAGCATACGGTATCTCGCAAAGGCCAAGAGCCAGAACGCCGGCGCGTTCGAGACGACGCTCACCTCGCTTGTGCCCGTGGCCACCGACAGCGGGAAGCGCCTCATCCTCATCGACGAGCTCGAGTCGATCACCGAGCCGGGAAGCGCGGCACGCATCATCGCCACGCTCATCACGATCCTGCAGCGAAACGAGGACGCGTATGCGATCATCGTGACCCATCTCGGGGAGGAGATAGAAAAGCTCTGCACGGTGCGCATCGACGGTATCGAGGCACGCGGGCTCGATGAAGACCTCAACCTGATCGTCGAGCGCCAGCCTGCGTTCGGCAGGATGGGCAAGAGCACCCCTGAGCTCATCGTCGAGAAGCTCTACCGAAGCTCGACAGGCGATGTGCAGAAGGTCTATGGCGAGATGCTCGAACAGTTGAAGAAGCGATGATGTTTTCGGTAGGGGCTAGGCCAGAGACTGCTCCAAAGGTTATTCCAAAAACAAAGCTAGGTCTTCCATGAGCGTGCGCGTCTTGGAAAGCTCTCCCGACGCATAGACGGGATTCGTCAAGCCGGTCGCATTCTGCATATGTTCCTGGATGCGCTCGATGAGCGATGTCATCTCATCGGTCGGCTCTTCGGGTATCTGCCCAGAAAGTTCATCCCACGTTGCACTGATATGTGCCAGCTGCGTACGCATGAGGGGCATGATCGAGACGGGCGACCAATCGTTCTTCGCATACTCGTATGCACCTATATCATACACACTGCCCTGGGGGCGTGGCACACCACGGATATCATCGTGTACACTGCCATAAGCGAATGCACTTGTATCAGTCCCTGTGTCGATGCAGGGAGAGCCGCCCTGAAGTGAAAGGTCTGTTGGCGGATTCATGAACAGTGGGTCAGCATCGATGTTGCCTACACCAGGATAACCACCCATCACATCCGAGTACGTTACCTGTGTAGAAGAG
>DSAJ01000008.1 GCA_011372835.1 Methanomicrobia archaeon
ACCATAGAAGAAATCAGTCGTACGATCGTTGAGGGAGGAGAGGGTCAACTCGTGCAGGTTGTACTTTCCCCAGAACTCTTTGGTCTCCTCATACTCCTCCTCCAAATATCTCAAAATGGCATCATTGTGAATATATGGTTGGCCAAAGACATCGGCCTCGACAGCATCATGGTAGGTTACGCGGTAGTAATCAGGGGGTGCGGTCGTCGTCGGTGCGGAGGTGGTCGGTGGTGCGGTCGTCGTCGGAGGGGACGTCGTGGCCGGAGGAGGTGTCGTGGTGGGACATCCCTCATTGGCAGGGTCGCCAGGTATGTCGGGGCATGCATCGGAGGCATCCGGCACCCCGTCGCCATCACGGTCCGTGGCGGGTGGCTGCGTGGTAGTTGGGGCGGGCGTTGTTGTCGATTCCTCATCGCCACCAATGCATCCGCCGATAAGTGATATGAGCACGAGAAGTGCTACACACAAAGCAATGCGGCGTATATGATCATCTCCAAAATGATTAGCACCATTACTATGAATACCGAATCTTAATAACATTTCCACTAAGGGCGGACAATGGTATCAAAGAGCTAGAGACGCAAACAGCATCGCTGCCAGGATGAAACAGACGAGCGAGACCCGGACATGTGCTGCAAAGCGTAGCACGATGTCGATGGTGGCATAACCAACGATAAAAGAAACGCACATGGCAACGAGCATGCCCGCGCCCACTTCGATGCCGGATGTGAGCTCTATGCCGATGTTGGCGGCCAAGACCGCGGGGATGCTGAGAAGAAATGATAATCGAAACGCCTCGTGTGCATCAAATCGCCTGTAGAGGAGCCCGAAGACGGTCGATCCTGACCTTGAAATGCCTGGTATCACCGAAAGGCCCTGCAATATGCCGACGAAGACGGAATCGACGAGCGTTGCGTCATCGGCAAAACGTTCCCGTGCTGGCCCATATGTTCGAAGCGCCCCGGTAATGACGAGTGCGAGGCCCATGATGAACGTGAAGAGACGGGGCGATTCCGCAAGCATCCTGATGCCAAAAAGATAGAGCAACCCGCCTACAAGACCGGTGAACAACGTCGCCATGATGACAAATGAAAGAAGCGCGCTGTCCCTTTCACTGAATGGCCTAGAGCGGGGCAGGCATGAGATGTATGAAGGCACCTGGCGGACGAGTGAGGCAACGTCCTTGCGAAGATAGAGAATAGCTGCCAGCATGGTGCCAAGATGCAGCCATATGGCTATATGCACCGATGTCAACACATCCTCCCCAAAGAGTTGCGTCGAGACGATGGAGACGATGCCCTCGCTACTCACTGGAAGCCATTCGAATACGCCCTGAAGCGCGCCGATGAGGATGAGTTCGAATAGCTCCATGAGGGAAAGGCGTCATGCCAGTATAAAAAATATGTGCATGGGAACGATCCATGACCTGGTGGGAACACCTTTTCGTTCAATTGTTGCAAACACATGACACAACCCTATCCCTAATGTTATGTGTCGCCAAGGGATTGCACAACGATACGAGAGGCAAAAGATCAACGAAGGCGCAATGCAAAAGGTGCGGGGGGCGGGATTTGAACCCGCGGATTCCTGCGAAACTGGATTTCTTATCCAAAGACGCGCTCCCGACTACATGCGAACACCGCAGTGCACGCCTAGATCTTAAGTCCAGCGCCTTTGACCAAGCTCGGCAACCCCCGCGCGCACTCATACCATCGGACGCAGCTATAAAAATATTTCTTGATTAGTGCGTGTTTCGCACTGGCGACCAGGTCGCTAGAACATGAACTATGAAAAAAGTAGGTTATGTGAGGGGGCCTCATGCCACCTCACGCTAGAGGACCCGGACCGCCATAACGTACATGAGCGACCAGGTCGTGATGTTACAAAGCTTACGGTTGCTTGAAGTCCTCGAGTTCGAAATCGATGTCGCCGTCCTCTGGCAACGTGCCGTTGGCCCGAAGCATCTCGCGCGCAAGCAGGTAGTATATCAAGGAGAGCGCCTTGCGTCCCTTGTTGTTGGTCGGTATGGCAAGGTCGACGTTCGAGATCATGTTCTCTGAGTCACACAGTGCCACGATGGGTATGCCTATGCTTGCACCCTCCCTCAGCGCCTGATAGTCGGCACGGGGGTCGGTGATGATAAGGAGCTCGGGCTCCATGAACTGGCTGTTGCTTGGATTCGTCAACATCCCTGGTATGAATCGTCCCGCCACCGACTTGCAGTGGGTATGCTCGGAGAACTTCCGTACCGGTTTGTGACCATATACCCTTGTCGAGACGACAAGCACCTTCTGTGGATCGTACTTTGCCAAGAGCTTTCCGATCGAGCGGATGCGCTGGTCCGTCGCCTTGATGTCGAGCACATAGAGGCCATCCTGTCGCACGCGATAGATGTATCGCTCCATGTCCTTCGTTTTCTGTTGAGTACCGATGTGAATACCGGATGCAAGGTATTGGTCAAGAGGGATCAATAATTCATCAGTCATCTCTACACCTCCGTCATGTGTTCCTTTATTCTTAAGAGCTCGTTAATATCTTCTTTCTTGTATATCTCTACATAGCGGTATGAAAGGCCGCAAGCGACATGCCAGCTGCCCTCTTCGACGTATTGCAGGCCGCCGGTTGACGGCACCTGCGTGGAAAGCGAGCTCAGCGTTGCAAGCTCGCTGTAGTCGATGCGGGGCGCCGGCGCCACCACGTTGAACGCGGTATCCACCTCTGAGTCGCCATATACGATTGACGGTGTGCTCACGTTGAAGACGCCGCCAAGGTACTGGTAGAGGGGAAGCCCGATATAGGACGCTGCCGCCTTTGCACATGCCAGTGAGAACGCGAAGCGAGCATTGGGGTCCTCGGCTACCTCCTCGACGACATCGTCAAAGAGCCGCTGTTCCAAGACGTTGAGGCCGACGAGCTCAGGTGCCGCGACCGTCGTGAGGTCGTCGACATCGAGCGAGGCACGAACCTGCGAACGTCCGAACGAACTGGCGGTAAAGAGGTCTATCTCTACAAGATCCCTCGTGTCGCCATAGAGCGTTCGAATCGCAAAGTCCTCAATCACACTCACTCTATCACTGCCTCGTTTGTCTCGCTACGCATAGATGATCGGTATGGTGGGGCCGCCGAGATTTGAACTCGAGTGTCCACCACCCCAAGGTGAGAGGATGGTCCAAGCTACCCTACGGCCCCACGTTTGTCTTACACGCTAAACTCAAGTACCTCGTCTATCAGGTCCACATGCGTAAGGAACATGCGCCTACAGCAATAACGGGTGACCCCTAGGTCGTCCAAGACCTTGTCCCGGGGTTCCTCCTGTATGCGCTCGACATAGGGCTCATAAAGATGCCCTATTGGTTTCCCGCATGTGAAGCAGCGTATTGGAAATATCATTGCATCTACCTGTATGACTTCTGTCGCTTGGCGCGTGCACCCTGTGATGACTTGTTTGGTTTGTGTTGTTCGGCCCGTCGGGTGTCACCCTTGAGCATGGAGCGGTCATACTCCATGTAACGGTCCTTGAGCTCCATGTCGCCGGATATCTCGACGAGGCCCTGCGCGATGGCCATCCTGCATGCATCGGCCTGACCCATGATCCCTCCGCCATAGACCTTGATGTTGATGTCGTATGAGGAGGCGATGTCGCCTGCGATGTAGATGGGTTCCATCATCTTGAGCTTTGCCATCTCTGGTTCAACGAGTACAAGGGGCTTTCTGTTGACGCGGACACGGCCCTTGCCTTCTGTGACGACGGCGCGGGCAACGGCCCTCTTCCTCTTTCCGCTTGACTGCACTATCTTCATCTACTCACCCCGTAAATATCTGGAGAGTTCGTCTACCCTCATGATCTTGTGTGTGCCAAGCCTGGCACCGTCGGCATTCTCGATCTTCGTGAAATCCGTACCGTCCAACGTCTCGGGGACTCCCTCGAAGACGCGCAGTCGCCTGTATGCGGCTCGCCCGGAAGGCTTCCTCCAGGGGAGCATGCCGCGAATGGTCCTGCGAACGATGCGCGCGGGGGTCTTGGGAAAGAACGGTCCGTGGGTCGGATTCGCCCTGTCGGAGAGGTCAGTGCGGTGCTTGAATCGCTTGAAGATGTTCTCCTTGTTTCCGGTGATGATGACCTTCTCGGCGTTCACGATGGTAACGTTTTGACCTGCAAGCAGGTACTGTGCGACCTCGTTGGCCATCCGTCCAAGTATCATGTTGTCTCCGTCGATGTTCATGCCACTCATCCCCCTATAATCCTCACGTTGGACCCTGTGGGATTCTGCTCCATGAGCTCGTTTAACGTCAACGCTTTGCCGTTCTCCTCGATCTTGCGTCGGGCCGACTCGGTGAACTTGAACGCGGCGACCGTGACCTTGTGGTCAAGCTCGCCGGAGCCAAGCACCTTGCCAGGAACGACGGCGATCTCGTTCTCGCTCGCATACCTGTTAAGGGTCGATATGTTCACTTCACTCATGCGGCGTGATGGTTTTGACAATCTCTTCGAAAGGGCCACCCACAACGGCACGCCCTCCGAATATCCTTTTGACCGCATGGTCTCGATAAGCTGCAACAATGTTGCGTTCGTCTTTCTCAGTTTTTTCATCTCTAACACTCCCGAACTCGGTAGCGGACATCGCCCGCTCGCCCAGTGTGCGTACGTTTTAGTGCGGGGGATGGGATTTGAACCCACGAACTTCTACAAGACAGGGTCCTAAGCCCTGCGCCTTTGACCAATCTCGGCAACCCCCGCAATTAGCCGGTCAACTGACCTGAAAGTTCAGATGACTTGTTTTCCATCACCTTTAAGGCAGTTGTTAATAAATCTTTTGCAGACATATTGCCAAAGGACTCTAATGTAAATATAAACTTGTTACGGTCCAAAGAAACGGATATGAGCGTTTCTTCGTTCGATTTGGCGCACGCCTCCTCGCAAGAACGGCAAAACGTGCATTTCGTCACATCCGTGACGACGAGCACATCGCCTTCGATGGCAAGGATATCCACGGGGCATGCCTTAACGCAGCCTTCGCAGCGGTTGCACTGTTCCGTGTCGATCGTGATGACCGGATAGTTCTTGTAGGAAGCAAGCCCTGCCTGCCATCGAACGTGATCGCGTCCGTATCCCACGGTACATTCGGCGTTGAAGACGAGGCGCTGGCGCTCACCGAGCTTGACGATGGGAAATCCATCATCGATCGGCATGACCTCGGGGTCGTCCGAGACGAGGTCAGCTGAATAGACCATGCGTGGTCCCTCGGCTTCCATGCTGAGCGTGACCATGCGGCTGCCCTCGTCGGAGTCGGCCGGTGTCGTGAGCGGTATGAGGCCGACCCTGTGGGATATGGTCTCGTCGAAGAGCGGGCTCGAGTTGTCGTAGAATACGACCTCTTTACAGGCGTAGACGGGCAGTTCCGACAGTATGGCGCGCCGCAATGCATTCACGAACGGCGCAGTAACGCCCTCGATGACGATCGAGACGACGTTGTCGTGCGTGGAGGGAAGATAATCGACCTTCATGCCTATACCCTTCTCCCCCTTCTTCCTCCCTTCGGTCGGGTACCATCGTGAGGAATGGGAGTCACGTCCTCGATCCTGCCAATACGGAGCTTGGCGCGCGAGAGTGAACGGATGGCCGCCTGCGCACCAGGACCAGGATTCTTGGACTTGTTCCCGCCCGGGGCACGAACGAGGATGTGCACACCGGCGATGCCGCGCTCAAGCGCCTCCTCGGCAGCCTTGGCGGCAGCCTTCATGGCAGCATAGGGGGATGACTCCTCCCTGTCAGCCTTGACGATCATACCGCCGGACCAGCGCGTGATCGTCTCAGCGCCCGAAAGATCGGTGATGTGAATGATCGTATCGTTAAATGATGCGTAGATGTGGGCAACGCCCCACTTGGGTTCCTTACTCGCCATGCTGCTCCCCCTCCTTCACTGGGGCCTCTTCGGCCGGCGCCTCAGGCACCTCCATGGTACGCTGCTGGCGCAGTTCGCGACCAACGAAGGGCGATGACGGCGAGTATGCTACCGTCTCCTCCTCCAGCGCGCTGACCATGTAGCTAGGTATCGAGACCCTGCGGCTATCGACGACGACATGACCATGCGATATCATCTGCCGGGCCTGGCGCATGTTGAGTGCAAGCCCCTTCCTGACAACGACGGACTGGAGGCGTCGGTCGAGCACGTCCTGGATAGTAAGGGCCAACACGTCATCGAGCTCTGCCTCTTCCTTCAATATAGACAGCCGCTTCAATCGTCCAAGAAGGTCTTCTGTCTCCTTTTCCGCCTGTTGCGTGTGCGTGCCAAGGAGCGTTCGAGCCTGTCCCCGCATGTTACGGAGCAGTGACTGGGCCTTCCAGATCTCCTTTTTGTTCTTCAATCCATACTTGCGCTTGAGCTCCTTCTCGTCATCGATGCGGTCTTTCTGCCACGGATGAGTGGGAGTCATGTAACGCTTCTTCTTTTTCTTTGGATCACCCATGTCAATCACCTTACTTCTGCTCTGCCTTGCGCTTCCTTCTCACGCCAAGCGTGCCGCCGGTGCGGAACGAGGACTTTGTCCTCTGGCCGCGTACAGGCAATCCCGATTCGTGGCGGATGCCACGGTACGCCCGTATCTTTCTCAATCTGTTAACATCTTCTCGCAGTGATATGGCCAGTTTTGAACCGACCACGTGAACGTCCTTTCCAGAATCCATGTCCTTGCGCCTGTTGAGCATCCATGCAGGGATGCCGTGCGCAATGGGATCTTCAAGGATAGCCTCTATCTTTCCAACGTCTTCGTCTGAGATCTCGCCCATCTTATCGCTCGGATCGAGGTCGATAGCCAAGGCTATCGAACGGGCAAACATCTGCCCCACTCCTTTAAGACCGGTCAGGGCCAGCATCAATTGCCTGTCACCCTGAAGGTCGGTACCAGCGACACGAACGATGTGCCTAAATTCAGCCATGTATCTTCACCCCATGCTTGATGTTCATGTAATGAATTGTGTCATATGACAGTGAGCGCCGGGGCAGGGATTTGAACCCTGGTTCTGTGAATACAGAACAAGCTCTCCAGGCTTGCGCCTTACCAGGCTCGGCAACCCCGGCCATGAACTTATCTTTCTCGATTCATTTACCTTTTTAATTCTTTCTATCTTCATTTTCATGCCTATACTGACCCCTTCCAGTGAGAGGGATACGTCCCAGGGTCCATGAGCACGCGCGTCGTCGTAACGGCGATTCCTTCCGTCCCCCCACCTATGGCACGGGCGGACATCCGGGCCGTTCCGAGGGCCACGAGCTCTCCCTTGAGCGACATCACCGCGACACGCTGGCCTTTCCTTACGCTGTCCTCGAGACGCACGATGCCCGGTATCGCCACATCTGCACCATGGCATATGGCGTCGACCGCCGAGTCCTTTATCCATATGGTGGGAAGGTGGTCGACCGCCCGCTCCATGGGTATGAGCATGCGGCGAAGCGGCGCCTCGTCGTCGGAGGCAAGGTACGCATGCTGCGCGTCGGCAATGTCTTGGAGCGTGACGAGGTGGTCCTCGGTGAACTCGCCAACGCGGGTACGTCGAAGCTCTGCCATATTGGCCCCGCACCCAAGCGCGAGACCGATATCGTATACGAGCTTTCGCACATACGTTCCCGCCTGGCAACTCACGCGCACGAGGACGTAGCTTCCCTTGCGCTCGAGCATCTCCAGCTCGTCGATCTCCCGCGGGCGCACTTGGCGCTTCACGGCAGACTTGACCGGTGGTCGCTGAAGTATGACGCCCGTGAACTCCTTGAGCACCCGCGAGAGGGCCTCGTCATCGACGTCGCTATGGAGACGCATCAGACAGACATATTCCTTGCCGATGTCAAGGAGCTGTTTGACGATCTTTGTCGCATCCTCCAACGCCACGGGAAGGACGCCCGTCACCTTGGGGTCGAGCGTACCGCTGTGGCCCGCCCGGCCAACCGAAAGGATGTCCTTGACCCATGCCACCACCTCATGCGAGGTGGGGCCGCGCGTCTTGTCAACGATGATGATGCTGCGCCTGAACATGTCTTCGATCGACCTGTGCTCAGGGGCGCACCCGTATCGCGGGTTCGTCGTCGAGACGATGCGTTCTATGATGCGTGGCGCAGTCGTGCCCGCTGGATCTGTCTCGGCGTGCATCACTGTATCATCTTGGTCAGTTCGTTGATGAAGTCGTCGTCACTAGCCTCATCAGGCAGTTCGAGCTTTGTATCGTGCAGCTCGAGGTGCGTGATGTTGCATCTGCGCTTGCGTACGTTTGGACCAACGACCATTGCGAAGTTCTTGTCCACACGTTCCGTTATAGCACAGATGTTGCCAGCTTCTCTTCCCAAAAGCTTTGTACAAACTCTTCCGCGTTCTACTACCATTTTACATCACCTTTTTCTTATTCTTGGGTCGCCCTCGCAAGAGAGGTGATGGCAGACTTCACTATTGCAAAGACCCCATCTGAGTCCCATTTTCCGCTGTTGATGACGATGTCGTAGTGGGAGAGCGCATATATGTTGACGCCATAGTAGGCGCTGTAGCGCTGCTTCTCGCTCTCCTCACGTTCGAGCGTCATCTCGCGAATCTGTTGTTCAGTATACGGCTCCCGTTTGGCGATACGTGAGACACGCACGTCAAGGGGTGCATCGATCCATATGGTAAGATCCGGTGAACTTACCACGAATGCGGCCATGCGACCTTCCGTGATCGTGTCCTCCACGGCCATATCATGAAGCCGTTTGTCGACCTCACGGTCGAACTTGTCGTCACGTTCGGCCAGCGAACCAAAATCACCGAGGCTTATGCCCCGTTCGGCGGCCATGTCCCGAAAGATCTTTCCGGCATATATGTGCGTGAGACCGAACTCGGCAGCGACTTTCTGTGCCACCGTCGTGGTCCCGCTGCCGGGGGGGCCCCCGATTGTGATCCTCATTGCTGACCCATCTTTTCTCGAGTTTCCCGTATTAGCTTGCGCTTGAGACATGAAGGGCAGAGCTGCCCCCCGTATGCACGGGAGACGGTGCGCTCGGAGCGCGTGCACTTCTTCATCTCATGCGGCGTCCCCCTTGGAATGCCGCCCAACCTCGCGCCGCATTCGGCGCAGACGTGGGGCGAAGTCTTCTTCCTCTTGTAGTGGAGCGCGTTGCCTCCACCGGGGACACGGGTAAACTTCCTCTTTAGTGACCTTGATCTATACATTCCACGTACCATGTTTCTCACACTCTCCTTATTGTTCTCACGCCATGTTGAGCATCTTACGTATGCTGTTGCTCACGAATGACACGAATACGATATACCATCCGATGGCCCCCAGCTCGTTCGCTGCGATCGTCCCATCGTGAAGATAGGAGAGCACAGGGAGGTCGAAGAGGGAGAACGGAAGGTGTACAACCGCCGCCTCGGCCATGGGCGAGTAGGTATGACGCAACCACGAATAAAAGATTATCGCGGGGACCATGGTGACATAGAGCGGCTTGAAGTTCTGCTTCATCATCTGCTGATTGAGCTGGTCGATCTGCGGCTTCTGGAGCTGAAGCTTGCGCATCGCCTTCTTGTCGTTGGCACGCTGTGCCTTGAGCATCTTGCCCTGGAACGACGACACTTCCTTTCGTATCTTCTTCAACTCTTGCTGATCGACCATGAAATGCTGGATCAACGTCATGAACGTACCGACGATGATGGCCAGGACGATGACGACAAGGTACATCTGGCCCGGATCATCGATCGGAAGGAATCCGAAGACCTTGTCAAGCACTCCATATACACTATCCATAATGCCCATGAGTCATAACCTCCTACTCTTTGCCCAAGAACTGCCTGAGTGCTGGGAACAGCTCAGAGGCCTGTTCTTTGGCCAGTTGTTCGTACATCCTATATATTATACCTACGGTAAGCAGGATCCCGGTACCGGTACCAAGCGCGCCCGTGAAATCAGCGAATACCGCTATGAATCCCACGAACGCACCGCCCATGACGGTGACGTGCGGGATGTAGCGCGAGAGTATCTTCTCGAGGATGCGTATATCCTTCCTGAATCCCGGTATCTGCATGCCAGAGCTCTGCAACCGTTTTGCAACGGCCTTCGGGCCCATGTTGGTGAGCTCGATCCACAGCTTGGCGAACATGACACAGAACAACACGACGACCACGAGATAGACGAGTCCTCGCAACGGCTCTGCCGCCACTGCCGAGAGGGACCTCGGCGGCGTCAGATAGTAGAGCAGTCCACCAGTAATGGAATCACCCTGCCCGAAGGTGCCGAGTATGTTGAACCCCGTCACTTGCGCCAGGACGCGAACGTTTGCGAACAGCGCAACGGTAAGTATCATTGGGATGTTTGATGCATAGATGAATTTTATGGGGTATCGACCACGTATGCCCTTGTACTTTCCGTACGCAAGGGGGATCTCGATACGCATCGCCTCGAAGTAGACGACAATAAGGAACACCACTATCGTGAACATGAACGACGTGACATCGGGATAGGGGGCAGGTCGGGTGAAGATCCCTGCCGTCTCACCCCCTATGATCTTCGATATGAAGTCCGGTATCGCGCCGAGGAACTGTCCCGATTCATCGCGCAGTGGGCTAAATGCCTGCCAGAAGACCTGACCGGACACGCGAGCCGCGATGAAAAGCGATACGCCGCTCCCAAATCCCCATTTCGTGACGACCTCGTCCATCATGAGGAGGAACATCGCTCCGATGCCCATCTGTATGATGAGAAATGTCAGCATCGAGCCTGAGACCTGATAGCGCCATGCGAACGCGAACAGTATAGCCTGAAGGAAGCACAGGAAGACGGCAAGCAGCTTCTGGGTGCCCTGGAAGAGGGCCTTGCCGCGATGGGTCGACAGATCGAAGTTGATGATGTCGGACCCGGCCAGGAGCTGCATGACGATACCGGCCGTGACTATCGGGCCGATACCGAGATGAAGCAACGAGCCGCTGTTACCCGCAAGCACCGTCCTGAATCCCGCAAACATGTCCTCTATGGAGGCTGGAAGCCCATAGAGCGGTATCTCTGAGAGCACGAAGTAGACCACGAGTATGATCGCACTCCACGTGATGCGCTCCTTGAACGATATGTGTCGTTTGGGGCTTGTGACCTCCGGAAGGAAGCGAACGATTGGGGATAGTGCTTCGATAAACGACATGAGCTAACACCTATAGGGTAATGGCCTCGCCGCCAGCTTCCTCGATCTTTGCCTTTGCATTCTTGCTGAACATGGGAGCCTTGATGACCATGGGTTTCGACAATCGTCCGCTGCCAAGCACCTTTTGGATGCCGACCTGTGACACGTCGATGACCGGCGTCGTGCCGTCGTACTCGACGCATCCCTCTTCAGTGAGTGCCGCGAGGTGTTGTTCAATGGCGGAGACATTGATGCCCGTCTGGTCGGAGCGAAGGAACTCGCCCCTCTGGAATCCATGGCGGCCGATGTGTCCCAGCTTGTGTATCTGGAACCAGGTGCTCTTCTGTTTCTTCTCCTTTCCGGAGCCAGCATTTCCGCGGCCACCGCGGTGCCCAGCACCGCGCCGCTTCTTTGAGCATCCTCCGCCACAGGTCCGTGACCCCCTCAATTTCGTGATCTTTCTCGTCTTGCGTATCATCCACATCACCTACATCATGCGTTCCAAAAGGTGATTTACCGTATCACCGCGCGCTCCGAGGGACCCGCCCTGGGAGTATCCGCGCTTCGTGTCCTTATATCCGCCACGGGGCGGATGAAGCCGGAACGTATCCTTAATGCCTAACTCTGAGAGGTCATGCTCGAAGTTGAGCACACCCATGATGAACTCGTCGGCCGAAAGGCCCGTCTTCTCCTTGATAAACGACTCGTCGATGCGTTCGTCACCAGGGAGTCTTCCCCATTTGAGGACGAGTTGCTTGAGGGCGTCGTGGGAAATCTCGCCGTAGGTTATGTAATCCTTTGCCTTTTGCAGCATGCCGAGATATGACTCCCTGTCGTCAATGACCACACAGCTGGACACGCGGGGAAGCTTCAATAGATCAAGTGTATCCTTGATCGTCTTCCTGACGCCGACCGTGCCCCGTATTCTAATAGCGACCATTCGTTTCATTGCCCTCACTACTCCCTAGACTTGCCTGGCATGATGCCTATCCGTTCGACATGACGCTGCTGCACACTGATGTTGTTCGTCTGCTTGAGCGCATCGAAGATGGCAAGTGCCATGTTGAGTGTCGTCTGGGTCTGGCCGTATGAACGTGACCAGACGTCCTTGATGCCAGCGAGTCCCAGTATCTTCTTGCCGACGTCGCCCATGGTGATGCCAAGGCCGCGCGGGCCTGGAAGGAGCGTCACGGAGACGCTTGATGAACGACCGCGAACCTGGAAGGGGATGGTATGCGGCTTTCCGCAGCCACATTCCCATGACCCGCATCCGCGCTTGATCTGAATCAAATTGAGCTTTGCGTCGGTGATTGCCTTTCGGATGGCGGGGCCCACTTCCTGCGCCATGCCCTGTCCGAGGCCGACATATCCGTCCTTGTTGCCGATGACGACGATGCAGGAGAACTTGACCCTCCTGCCCGAGTCGGTCATGCGCTGCACCATGTTGACGGAAAGAACCTCCTGGAACTCTCGCTCCGAGAGTTCGGGGAGGAGATGATCGATGATCTCAGTTTCCAACAAGGGGAGATTGCGATCGAATATCTCGCTAATGTCCTTGATCTTGCCTGATTTGACGGCCTTTCCCAATTCCGTTTTGGGGACCCATGAATCATCAACGCGTGTTTGTTCCTTTTTGGACTTATCTTCTCTAGCCATGTGATCCCTCTTTACTCCTGCTTGTTTAATATCTGTTCCTTGGTCTTCTCGAAGAAGTCCGGGATTGCATTCACATCGACCTTGTTCTTGAGATAACCACCGAATCGCTTCTTCCGTTCTTCCTCGCTCAACGACTCGTAGTGGTTCACGATGTGTTGTCCGGTCAGGCGATCGTCGCTTGGAACGACCGATTCGTTGAATGGAATCGGAACGCCCGCATCCGCGAATCCCTTGAGACAGGCGAACACCGCAGAGCCCTTGACGACACTGCGAAGACCCATGTCGAGTATCGCATCCTCGATGCCTGCGTTGCGAGCCTTGACCCCGCAAAGGAGTCCTGTGAGGTATGCGGCAGGCGTGTTGGAGCATGAACAGTTCCACCCGTATGCGGGAAGCTCCTTTGAGTGCGATGATACAAGGACGCTATCGCCCTTCTCCCCGGGCATGATGATCTGCGCCCATATGTGCTTGAGCGACTTTCTCACCACCAGGCGCGGCTTGCCCGAGTAGAGCATGCTGCGTCGTGAACGGAAATCCGTCTTGCCCTCTCTGCGCCTTCTGAAATGAACTGAATAACGTGGTCCTTTCATCTGTTACGTCCTCCTTCATAGAGATTGTGGTCCTTCATGTACGTCTTCATGTACTCGATCGACCTGAACGCGCCACCAGTTGCCATGCGGTAGAGCTTGCGATACGAGGGTGTTGTGATCTCCTCGTCGCCATACATCCTCTTGAGCTCCCTGCGAAGAGGACGGATGGTGTTCATCCAGCGTTCCTTTCGCGAGTAGCGAGAGAACTTCGGACCCTTGAGCGTTCCGTGACCGCGGCGGCGTCCACGCTTGCGTTGGAGATGGTTCTTTCGTGCGCGATGGCGCGAGATGCCGTTCTCCTGCTTCTTCTTGATGACGCCGTTTGATACGAGTCGTCGGATGTCCTGGCGTGTAATGGCCATGCTCACTTCCTCGGCCTTGTCCGGATCGATCCAGATGCGGCCAAGACCGCATCCGAGCACATCAGACGCTATTCTCTTCTGTACCTTCAGATCCATCGTGCTCACGCTCCCTCCTCAAGTGGTACCTTGAGCTCATCGGCCCTGTCCCGTATCGACAGTTCTTCCTCTTCCCCGACCTTGGCCAGCTTGAACGTCGTGATCACGTCCTTGAGCGGCGCATATCGTTCCAGCGCCTCGACCGAATCGACATAGACGAACTTTACGCGGGGATTGACGACCCTGATGCCCCGCTCATGTGCCTTGGCCACGATGAGGACCTTCTTCTTGGTACCCACCGCGGAGGCTATGCGGGCCACAGTGCCCTCGGGCACCCTCTCCATCTCTGCCACGTTGGTGACATAGTGCTCAGGAGCACCGCTCGGATGGAAGTAACGGACCGCCTTCGGACCGCGGTAGCCGATGGAAACGAGGGCTGGATTGCCCTTGAGCTTGCGTCGCATCTTCGACGAATGTCCGCGCGGCTTCCTCCATATCGGGTTGTTCTTGAATCGCTTCAACTTCCATGTTTCCTGTCGGTTGAACGCGGGGCGTTTCCTTGACGCCTGTTTGCGAAGTCTCAATAATCGTTCACTCATCTGTCTCACCACCTCAGAGGTACGCCGTTGCGCTCAACAAGGTAGATGCCATCCTGGAACACGCGAGGATCACGCTTGATCACGCGCGTCGCGTGTTCGAGATTGGCAGTCGTTTGTCCAACGTGTTCCTTGTTGATGCCTTCGACCAGTATCTCGTCCCCTGAGATCTTCACCTTCGTATCGCCCACGATGCGGGCAATACGGGGATGTCGCTCCCCGAGGTAATTCTCTATGACGACCTTGTCGCCCTCAGCCTTGATGTTGAGCGGAAAGTGTGCATAGACCACACGAAGCTTATACGTGTATCCGCCCTCGACACCATGTATCATGTTTCGGATATGGGAAAGCAATGTGTAGAGCGCTGCCTTGTCGGGCTTGCGGGGATATGCCACGGAAAGCACGATCGACCCATTCTTCGAATGAAGGGAAATGGTAGGGTACTTGAACGTCCGCTCGAGCTTTCCTTTTGGACCCTCGAGGACGAGGGTGCGACCGGAAAGCGTCATCGTGACGTCCTCGGGCATCTCGATTTCCTCTTTTATCTCTTCTACCAACATTCGTCATCACCTAATATACATACGCAAGCAATCGACCGCCGTGTCCTACTTGGGCTGCCTCCTCGTGGCTCATTACGCCCTCGGGCGTCGAGACGACGAGGATGCCAAACCCACGTGCGGGCAGGTATCGTCGCTCAAACTTCTCATATCCATCCTTCTCAACCGCATACCGTGGTTTGATGACACCGCAACGGTTTACGTTACCGAGGAGCTCGATCTTGAACTGTCCCGCCTTTCCGTCATCGATGAACTCGAACGCTCCAACGAAGCTGTACTTCTGGAGGATGCGCAAGACGTTCCCGATAAGCTTGGAGGCCGGGATGGTACACGAAGGTTTCCTCACTTTCTCATGATTTGCAATGTTTGATAATGCATTGGCCAACGGATCATTTAACATCGGCATCACCTAACTATATTTCTTAAAGCCGATCTTCGGCGCTATTTCCCTAAAACATCTGCGGCAAATCATGAGCCCGTACCGTCGAATGACAGGCCCATGACTTCCACATCGCCTGCACTTGCGGCTGCCCCTTCCGAATGAATCACTGCTCATGCTATATCAACTCCATATTTCTCCTTGATGAAATCGATACCCTCTTGTTTAGAGAGACGCACACGAGACGTGAGCTTCTTCTTCTGGAGCTTCCTTCGCCCAACACGGTATCCAACACGTTCGAGCGTCACGCAGACGTCCATGCCGAAGATGCCTATCTTGGGTTCGTACCTGACCTTGGGCAGGTCGATGTGTTCCCTGATCCCAAAGGCGAAGTTTCCATGGTCATCGAAGTTCGACGAGGGTATCCTGTTCTCGACCGCCTCGAACGCGCGTTTGAGGAAGTCATCTGCCTTCTCACCGCGAAGGGTGGTCATGACAGCGATTGGTTCTCCCTTGCGAATGCCAAAGTCCCTGTTGGTCTTCTTGGCAGCCCGCATGACGGTCTTCTGGCCAGCGAGTTCCTCGAGGAGATTGGCCGCTTTCTGCAGCATGTCGCCAGACTCGCCAATTCCCATATGGACCGTGACCTTGTGAATGCGCGGTTGTGTGATAGCCATCCTTACTCACCTTCCGGTAGTGAAATCATTGGTTTTGAGCCCGTGCCGACCGCAATGACGTAGTCCTTGAGCGTCTGGAACGTCCCCTTGCTCGATTCCAACGTGACCGTGTCCGGATTCATGCCGAAGTTCTGGATCTCCACGATCTTGCCGATATTAGAGACGTTACGGCCGGAAACGATGAGAACAACGCTCCCCTCTTCGAGGGGCACGGTATCGACAATCTCGTTCTTGCCGAGGTCGAAGATGACACTCTCGTAGGTGTTGTACTTTCTGGTCGTGACGTAGTTATTCCCGTCGTGGAAGTTGAGCTGGTACTTTCCACCCTTCAGGGCGATGATATTGCTTATCTTGTACAGCTTTTTGTCCTTCTCGTCAGCACTGATCGGATGGAGCGTGAGCGAACCCTTGTAATCGGGCACCACACGGTAGTATTCCTCAGTGCGGGGTATCTCGATTATGTCCATGACGCCAACGGGAAAGCGATAGTCCTTATGCGCCTTACCATTGACGAGGACGAGACCCTCATTGAGTATCTTTTTCACCTCGCGCACGTTGCGGGCATAACCCAGATAGTCGCGGAGGATGAACGTTATAGGAATGGATAATTCCGAAGAGTGGGGACCCGCCATGTTGCGTATCGTCCACACGTTCTCTTTCCTGTGTATTTTCCATTGCCGAGGTGCGAATGACCTTTTCAAACTCTTACCGTCTCCTTTTCTTCCCACGTGCTCACCATCCCTTCTTCTCTATACTCTTCTTTCTCATTTCATCAGTAGTTCCCAACTGTGTGATCTCAACGTTGGATGGGTGAATCGAATAGGAACGTTCGGTTCCGTCGGTCTTCTCGATTGTCGCGCCTTCGA
Source organism: Methanomicrobia archaeon (assembly GCA_011372835.1). Lineage (GTDB taxonomy): Archaea > Methanobacteriota_B > Thermococci > Methanofastidiosales > NM3 > NM3. The sequence goes on from DSAJ01000008.1 coordinate 16,846, forward strand.
CATTGATCTTCGTGGCCTTCCGGTCAATGTGCGTGATCTCTCCTTCATGGCCAACATAGTCGCCCCTCATGATGCGTACCTTGTCGCCCTTGCGAACAGGCATCGAGTGGGCCCCGTACTGGCCTCGAAGCTCGCTGTTAAGCGGTGCTTGAAGCACCTTGTGTCTTCGATGCTGTGGCATCTTGTACAACTTCTTTCTCTGTTTCCTGGGTGAGCGTGTAACCATAATATCACCTTCACACGATTATGCTGGAAATGCCAGATATCTTGAGCCAGCGCTCCACCGACTCCTTAGCGACAGGTCCGCGTGCCTCCGATCCCTTGGGCACCCCATCTAGGCCCGTGATGACGGCTGCGTTGTCCTCGAACTTCACACGTGTGCCATCGAGGCGCATGTACTCCTTCTTCTGTCGTACGATAACGGCGTTGACCACGGTCTTCCTGATATTTGGGCGCCCCTTCTTCACTGAGGCAAACACCATGTCGCCTATTCCCGCCTTGGGGTAACGACGCTTCTTGCCCTTGTAACCAAGGACCGCGATGATCTCGAGCTCCTTGGCGCCGGTATTGTCTGCGCATATTAGGCGTGATCCCGTCGTGAGCGCCCTTCCGGGACGCACGGGGGACCTTCCCCTCGTCGCTCCTGCACCCTTTGCCATATCATATCACCTCGACGATAACATAGCTCTTGGTCTTGGAGAGGGGCCTGCACTCAGCTACGCGTACCCGATCTCCTGCCTTTGCGTCGATGCACGGAGGGTTATGAGCGGTAAGGCGCGATGTCCTCTTCTCGTACCGTTCATACTTATCGACGAACTTCATGTGCTCTCGCTTGACAACGACCGATTTTCTCATCTTGTCGCTTACTACCTCCGCATCGAATACCCTCCCGTGCACTGACAAGGAGCCGTGAAACGGACAGTTCTTGTCGTCGCACGTGGTGGATAGTTCTTTGACATTAAGTCCGATCATATTATTATCTCCTTTTAAGTTTTATACGATTCTTGATTCTGTTCTCAGACCTTCCTAGTATCGTCATGCCATCAACATGGACTCCATCTATTTCCAAGATAACGTTCTTCTTTATTATGCGCCGTATGGTTCCGTTCTCATCTTCAATGTCCAGCATATGTGCAGTTTCATCGACGATCGTTCCCTTGATTCCAACATCGGAAGGATTGCTGCTGCCTATCACCTTAGCGTCGCTTCCTACCAGCACTTCGCGATTCATCGACATCGACCATCTCTGGTGAATACCCCATCTCAACGAGGATGGACTTCACCCGTTTTGCGTGATTCCCCTGCAGTTCGATCTTGTTGTCCTTCATGGTCCCGCCGCATGCGCAACGAGCCTTGAGGTCCTTGCCAAGTTCCTTGACATCGATGTCCTTATCGAATCCCTCGACAATCGTCATGAGCTTTCCAAACCGGCGACGTACCGTCGTTATTCGTATCTGCTGATCCTCGATTGCGATCTCTTCACAAACGCATAACTCCTTTGGAAGTCCACATTTTGGGCATACTTCAGCCATTCTCCACTCAACTCTCCTTATCTTTTTTGACTTGGTTGAGGATAGTATTAATCCTGGCGATGGTCCGCTTGAGCTCACGAATCCGTCCAGGATTCTCAGGCGCAGACCCTGTAGCAAGGAGCGCACGCTCTCGTGCCAGCTCGAAGAGTAGTTCATTTCGCTTGTTAACCATCTCTTCCTCGCTGAGCTCGCGTATGTCATCGCTTCTGAGTATTGCCATTATGAACCCTCCTCATTCTGCTTTTCTGGCTCCTCTGCTGGTGCTTCCTTTGGCTCCTCAGGTTCTGGTGCCTTTTCAGCTTTGGAAGGGGCCTTCTTTGCTTTCTTTTTTGCTGGAGCCTTAGCCTTTTTCTTTTCTGGCTCCTCTGCTGGTGCTTCCTTTGGCTCCTCGGGTTCTGGTGCCTTTTCAGCTTCAGGGAGAGGTACCTCTTCCTCAGTCCCAGATGTTTCCTCGGGTGCCTGTTCAGCCTGGGGGAGTGGCTCCTCCGTCTCTTCTTCGGTCATCTCCACCTCAGCCTCCTCAGGAGGGACTTCCTCCTCGCGGGGCACGGATATATCGATGTCCTTGATCGTTACCTCGTCAGGAAGTGATATTTCTTCAGGCATGATCTTCACGCGTACGCCTATCGTACCGAGTTTCCTGTTTGCAGTCGCATAGCCAGTCGATACGTTCTCTAACGCGGGATTGCCTGATTTCTTGATGTATCCCTGATAAAAACGGACCGAACGTGAACGCTCGCCCGTAATCTTACCAGAGATGAGTATCTCGACGCCCTTTGCTCCGGAGTTCATGATCTTTCGCAAGAGGAAGTACGCGGCCCTCCTGAAGTGAAGGCCCTTTTCCAGGTCTGATGCGAGGAGATTGGCCATGACGTTGGCGTTGAACTCCGGATTGGGTAAGTTCTCCACCTCTATCTGCGGCTTTTCAAGATGGAACTCCTGCTCAAGGTCTGTCGTGAGCTTTCGGATCGAGCGTCCCTTGCGGCCTATCACGGCCCCCGGCGTCTCGACACGAACGATGATGCGGGTGCCAAGCGGACTTCGCTTGATGTCCACACCGCCATACCCTGCTCGCTCCAAAGTCTTTGCCAGGTATTCGTCGATGCTGGCGTTCTTGATGTTCTCTTCGATGAATCGTCTCTCTATAGCCATTACCTCTCCTCCACAATCATCTCGATGTTGGTCAGCTCCTGATTGAACGGCGTTCCACGTCCGTAGGCTCGTGGGAGGAATCCGGGGATCTCTCGGCTCTTGTACGAGGAGGCGTGGATGATGCGGAGCTTGTCCGCCTCGAGCCCCTTGTACTCGGCGTTGGCCTGAAGCTGATGAAGCAACTTCAAGTATTCCTTGCTCGCCTTTACGGGGTATCGTCCAGCATCCCAACCGACCAACCCCCTCTTGTGCCCGACCTTCTTGTTATACTTGCGGAATGGCACCGCCCGCTTCTTAGCGATGACGTCCTCAAGGTACTGTCTGGCAGTGTCGAGTTTTTTCCCTTTGAGCTCTCGAGCCAGCTCAACAGCATGTTTCGGTGAGATCCTAAGGTCCTTTCCGTACACCTTCGCGGTGCGCGTCTCGTCAAGGTCCTTCGTGTATGAGTATGCAGCCATTGATATCATCTCCTCACTTCAGCGGCACGTACATCGACGACTTGGTCGCTCCGACACCCGGTGAACTGTGGCGCACCCTGCCTCGTGACAAGGCGAACTCGCCAAAGTAGTGACCGACCATCTCAGGGACAATCTCAACGAGTTTGAACTCCTTCCCGTTGTGTATGCCTATGGTAAGGCCGACCATCTCGGGAAGAACAATCATGTCCCTGCAGTGCGTCCTGATGACTACACGCTTTTCTTCATTCATTGCCTCCTTGGCTTTCCTCAGTCGAAGGAGGAGCTTCTTCTGCTTCTCAGAGAATCCCTTGCGTAAAGACCTGCGCTGCCGTGAAGGGATGAGAGAGATGAAGTCCTGCATTGGTAACTTCTGCAATTCTTCCAGCTCGTATCCCTTGTAAACAAACTTCTTTCTCGCCATTTACCTTCTCCTCCCAGTTCGCTTCGCTGCAATCTGTCCTACCTTCCTTCCTGGCGGGGTCGAACGTGACACGGTCGTTGGACGACCGGCATGGTCGTGGCCTCCGCCACCGAATGGGTGGTCGACAACGTTCATTGCCGTCGCGGAAACGCGAGGATATATGATTGGTCTGCCTTTGAGCTGGTGGTACTTCTTACCTGCCTTCAAGAACGGCTTCTCGTGACGCCCGCCACCTGCAACGACCCCGACCGTGGCCTTACACGATCCGTTGAACGTCTTCATGACTTTCGAGGGGAGCTGCACGACCGTCTTCTTCACATCGTGCGAGACGATGGTGGCAAACGTGCCTGCCGAACGTACCATCTTTCCGCCGTCTCCAGGCGCGTTCTCTATATTATATATGAACGTACCTTCGGGGATCTCGGCGAGTGGCAAGACATTTCCTACCTGCAGCAAGCCCTTCTCCCCAATGTGTATCACGTCGCCGACCTTGATGCCCTCGGGTGCGAGGAGGAGGTCATCCTTTCCATTTTCATAGCGCACCTTCATGATGGGCGAGGTACGGGAGCTGTCATGCCTGACATCGAGCACGGTAGCGCTCATGCCTTCAGAGCCGTGGGTGTAGCGGATGCGGGTCTTGTACTTCTTTGAGTTTGCACGGTACTTCGTGCTCGCTCTGCCCCTCTTCTGTGACCTTATTCTATGTCCCATTTAGAATACCCCCATCTTCGTTGCTACCTCGTCGGCAAGATACTCTTCCCTGAGTCGTACGAATGCTCGCTTCTTTCCGTCAGGTTGTATCATGACGGATATCTTCTCGATCTCTACCTCGTAGAGGTTCTCGATCGCTTCCTTGATCTCCTCTTTGTTGGCACGTCGTGAAACGATGAAGACAAGCTTGTTCTCGCGCTCCATCATCCCAACGGTCTTTTCAGAGATAAGGGGATAGTAAACGATATTGTAGGGATCCATTTAGTTGCCTCCTACAAATGTGTTCAATTTTTCAATCGCCGAGCGGGTCCAGACCACGAGGCGTCCTGCCTCACACCCGGGGGCGAGGTCGCTTGTCGAAAGCTTTTCAACTTCGACGACGTCTACGCCAGGGTGATTGCGGGCACCGAAGTAGATGCCCTGATTGCGTGATACGATCACGAGCGGACCCTTCTTCTTCTTGTACTTGCGACCGCGCGTCTTGCCCCTTCCTGCGCGGATCTTCTTCTCACGCGCACGAAGGATGTCGTCCCAGACGCCGATGATCTTGAATACTTCCCTTGTCTCCTTCGTCTTTCGTACTTTCTCGAAGTCGTCTTCTATGACGATGGGCAGGGATGATATGTTGTCGATACGGTGTCCGCGCCCCTTGACGCGTTCCGTGTCAGCGGTCGCTGCGATGGCGGACATGAGTGCGAGCCTGCGCTCCTTCTTGTTGATCTTTTCCCTTCGCACCTTGTCGACGAGTGGCGGATGCGCCCGTCGTCCACCGACGGCCTGCGGCACGAACGCAGCGCGTCGCGGACCCGATTTCATGCGCGGAAGACGCGCGATGCCCCTGTTCTTGCCAAGCGACTCTGCACTTGTCTTCTTGCCTGACAGGGTGTTTGGACCGTACGGTTGAATCCGGGCGGTAAACGACGACAATACTGAACGTTTGATCAAATCAGGGCGATACTCGGTGCTAAACACCGTCGGCACCTCGATCTCGCCTGTTACATTCCCCTCAAGCGAATACACGTTACACTTCATTTTCAATCACCCTGAGCCGATGCCATTGATACATGGGTAATCTGAGGCTTGCCTTTGGGTACGTGCATCGGCGTCCTCAGGGAGTCGCGCAATCGCACCACGCGTTTCGTCGGTCCCGGGACCGAGCCTCGCACCAATACATAATCAGAACGAAGGACGCCGTAATGGATGAATCCTCCCTTTGGCGTGATATCCTTCTCATTCAATGAGTACACCCTCAGGACACGCTTGTTGAACTCGGTGCGCTGATGGAATCCCATCTGACCGGCCATTGCCACGGTCCACATCGTACGCGAGGGGTTCCACGGACCGATACATCCCACGTGTCTACGGGCATCGTTGGTCTTCCTGCTCTGTATCTTTACACCCCAACGTTTCACGGGGCCCTGGAATCCCTTGCCCTTCGATAC
>DSAJ01000073.1 GCA_011372835.1 Methanomicrobia archaeon
ATAATATACAATATAGTAGAAAGAATCAAAATCAAGCGATGATTGCACTACTGCATCTCACCATCACTATACGGACTGTACGATTGGATCGTACCGACGAGAAACGTTGGTATTACTTTTAGTGGAATTGTCATCATATTTACCTAATGAGTTGTTACAAGATGAAGTTTGAAGAATTAAGATTGGATGGGGACCTTCAAGCGTCCCTTCACACGATAGGATTCGTGGAGATGACCGATATACAGGAGCGCACCATACCCCTTATCAGGGACGGGAACGATGTGTTCGGACAGTCCCAGACAGGCTCTGGAAAGACAGCGGCCTTTGGTATCCCCCTTGTTGAGAAGGTGCAGAGGGGAAGGGGCGTGCAGGTGCTCGTGCTGGAACCGACGCGCGAGCTGGCAAAGCAGGTCTCAAGCGAGATGAAGAAGTTCTCTGCGAACAAACATGTCAAGATCGCCACCATCTACGGCGGCGCATCATTCAACACCCAGATACAGGCACTGAAAAAGGCCGAGGTCATTGTCGGGACGCCTGGCCGCGTCATCGATATGATGAAGCGGGGACACATCGAGCTGGAGGGCATAACGGCGTTCGTGCTCGATGAGGCGGACAAGATGATCGACATGGGGTTTTTCGAGGACATGATGTTCATATCGGGTAAGATGCCCCATGACCGCCAGACACTTCTTTTCAGCGCCACCATGCCGGACAAGCTCAAGCATCTGCGTTCCAAGTTCTCACGCAACGCACACACCATCAAGACATCGTCCAAAGTGGCAGAGGACGTACTGAAACAGTTCTACTGCGAGGTATCCTATACGCGCAAGTTCTCCCTTCTGACCCACCTTTTGGAAAACGAGCGCCAAGGGCTCTCGATCGTCTTTTGCAACGCGCGCAGAGAGGCAGACGACGTCGCACGCAATCTCAAGGAAAGCGGCATCAACACGAAGTCGCTTCACGGGGGCATGCCGCAGAACAAACGCGAAAAGACCATGCAGCAGTTCCATGAGAAGAAGATCGATGTGCTCGTTGCCACCGATGTTGCGGCCCGCGGCCTTGATGTCAAGGACGTGACGCATATCTTCAATTACAGCATCCCTATGAACGCCGAGGATTATGCAAATCGCATAGGGCGCACCGCTCGTGCAGGGAACAGCGGCATTGCCATCTCGCTCTTGAGCAGGAACGACCACGACGCCTTCAGAAAGGTGCAGTCGACGTTCTCATACGACATCGAGGAGATGAATGCGCCGCAGTTCAAGGTACGTCCGTTCAGGAAGCACAATTACTCGTATGCAAAGGGCGGAGCCCGCGGACGTTCACAGCGCGCATACGCGAATTAACTGGTGCGTACAAAAACGAAGCCAAACAAGCATCCGCAGCTATCACAGCGCGTGTGCGCTGCATGCGTTTTTTTCTTCTGTTCAAAATCGGGATGGCTCATCATCCCATCATTTCTTAAGAATCGGTTCATCCCGCTTCTTTTCCATATACGCTTGTCGTAATTTCGGAGTTCTCGATATAATCAAAGGGTATGACGTCCGTCCAGCCCGCACGTTCGAACATGTTCATGAAGCAGACACCGATGATCACGGTGTCATCAGAACGTATGGTGTCGATCATCCACTTGGCTTCATCGACATCGCATTTGTTTGGCATTGCGAGGCCTCCGAGCAAGATGATGACGTCGACCTTCTTCGTTTGAAGGTCTGCCGACTCACCGATCTCCATCGAGTAATCCCCCAACGATATGGAGCGTGCTTCCTCCAGATGCGTATAGGGAACGTAGTACATGTCAGCACCTGAGTCCCTGAGCACGTACAAAAGGAACTCGATGACGGGTGTGCACGTATGGGGCAGCCCGCTGTACACGATCGTATCGCTGCGTGGAACGGCCTCCATTACCTTCCTGAACGACTGTAGCATCCCTTTGATGCCACGGGGGTCTGTGAAGAGCTCTTCCATCATTATCACCTTATGCCGTTTCCTTGATGAAGCGTCCTTAACTATTTTCGGGTATGCGCCCTTGTTAGCGCTGCATACGAACGACGTGGCCAATGCGTATAAAAAACGAGGCATGAATGTCACGCTGGTGCAAACCATCTGTCCCAGGCGGCTGGATCATTTCCTGTTTGTGTCTTTTTTCACAAAAACCTTTAATACTCGGTCACATCGTTGTATCGATACGATGAAGCATCTTACCATTGGCATCTTCGGAGAACAGGAACACGCACTGCTCAAGAAACTTGGCAACAAGGGCACGCTCAACGACCTCGAGTTCCGCAACGCCTCGGGCAACGACCACGTGTTCACGTTTTGTTCCCCGCGTTCGGAGAAGGTGACGTCGCTTCTCCAGGCCATTGGCGCTGTCGACGTGCCTGTCGTCGTGTTCGAGGAGCCAACACCGCAGCTTGGTGAGGCCGTGCTTGCGCTGGATGCGGCGGAATTTGGCCATGGTGTGATATGCGTCTCCCCCTCGTTTGACAGAAACCTCATGGACCGCATCGTTGGCCCCACATCGCTGTCAGATTACACGGTGCTTCCCCTCGACCCCGATGCGGTGATGGCGCATTTCCTCGATGACCAGCAGTATGCCTCATTGCTCCCAAAAGATGGGCCTGTCAAGGTGCCCATTGACAATTACTTCCAGGTAAAAAGCGTCGGTACCGTTGCGCTGGGCACCGTCAAACGAGGCGAACTCGGCGTCTATACCAAGTTGCTGCTCTATCCCGACGGCTCCGAGGTACTGGTCAAATCGATACAATCACAGGACAAAAACGTGAAGACGGCCACAACGCTTCAGCGTGTCGGTGTCTCGCTCAAGGGGGTCAAACCGGACGACCTCAAGCGCGGCAACGTCATCGCAGAGAAGGGAAGCCTCACGGTGGCCGACACCATAGCGGTCGACATCTCGTACAACCCGTTCTCGACGCCCCCGAAGGAGGGCGACTCGCTTTTCGTATCCATCGGCCTTCAGGCCCCCGTGGGAAGGGTCGAGGCACTCGATGAGTCGATGATCAGATTTTCTCTCGAACGTCCTGTTGCATTCAGCCCGCATGACCGCGCCATCGTGGCCCGCACCACGCAAACGCCTCCGCGCATCGTGGGCGGCGGCACCGTCCTGCCGGTCGGATAGTGGCGTTGCCATCGCATACAATAGTATGAGAAAATGGTCCCGACGGCCGGATTTGAACCGGCGATACGTGGATCTACAGTCCACTGCCCTAGCCAGACTAGACCACGTCGGGATGAATTTTGATAGGTAAAGTTGTATTTTTAAAGGTTTCGGTTTTGCTTTGTTTGCGTAATATTGCGAGATCCAGGCGCCATAGGCGTCAGTATGGCACTCCCTGCTCCCACAGATAATGGAAGTTGCGTCTGCACCAGAAGACGAATTCCTCATCGATGCCTACGATGTAGTTGGTGAAGTCGAACGCGCCCTCCTTGTCCAGAAACGATATCTGCGCCTCGTGTGCGTCGATGATGCGCCCATGCATGTACATCTGGCCGCTATCGACCAATCGTATCTGTATGTTGTGGTCGATCTGTTCCTCGATATAGCTGCGCGAGTCGTCCGATGCGAGGCTTTGTTTCGCGTAGATGAACTTCACGGGTATCTCGTTGATCTTGTCCTTGATGAGTGAGAGGTCTATCTTGATGACGTTGGGCGTGATCGCACGGTACTGGTGCTTGCACGCGAGCAGTGCGTCACGTTCGGTGGCGAGGTAGTCGGTGGGGATCATGCGCTTGAACGAGACGTGCTCCCATACCCCGAAGTCCTTGAGTATCATCGGCGGGATTCGGTGTATCTGGTGATGGGCGACGAAGTCCTCGAGCACCCAGTTGTCAAAGGATGGCAGCGACGATATCCTTGTGATGAGGAAGAATCCCTTTTCTGTAAGCACATAGCCAGTGCCGATCTTGGATACGACGCCCATCTTGAGCAGATTGTTGAGCTCTGCCGAGGTCGTCTGCCACGAAAGGTCCGTCTTCGAGGCGATGTCCTTGCTCCTTTGCGGAGCGTCGATCGACATCGATTTCAGGATTTTTATCCTGTTCTTGCTCGAAACTAGGTAACCGTAAAGCTTCATCGTCTTCCCGTGTATTTAAAAAAGAACCAACCATATAAGAATTGTGGTCGAATGAAGGGGATACGTCCAGTCGTAACATCGTTCCTTGCTAATGGCGGGGCATACCTTATTCTCAAGCGTTCTGAAAAGGTCTCATCATACCGCGGCAAGTGGGCCGCAGTGTCGGGCTCGATCGAAGAGGGGGAGTCGGTCCTCGATGCCTCATACAGGGAGATACGCGAGGAGACAGGAATTGATCCCCATCACCTTGAATACCGCGCCCGGGCGCCGGAAATGCGGATCCCATACGGCAGCATCACGTGGCGCGTCCATCCCGTGCTCTACGATTGCGATACGAGGGAGGTTCGACTGGACTGGGAGCACACCACGCATCGGTGGGTCACGCGCAGTGAGATCTCATCGTATGATACCGTCCCCGCCCTCGTAGAGGCGCTCGATATGGTCCTTGAACTCTCGGATTAAGGTCCTCATATACGTGCAAAACCCCCTTATATACCCGTACATTTTTCAGAGGGGAACAATATAAGTATATTTTGGGAACTTCACGCACGGACAGGCAGTGGCGAACGCATCAATTTGCCTTCCCACAGAAAGGCTTTTAAGACCATTGGTGCATCATGCTCAGCCTACGTCCCAATGGCGTTGCATCCGCCGGACCGCTGCCACTTCGCGACGAGGCCCCACATGAAAAAAGACCGCCAGATATACGCAGGGCAAGGGCATTCATCTCGACGGTGGTGCAGCCTGATGCGTTCGTGGCCAAAAGGTGCCTTCCGGTGACGTTGCCCTAAGCTCAGTGCACTGGAAGCAGGCAGAGGTGAAAAAATGAAGGTTATGGACACGATGAAGGATGGAGTCACCAATATATGGTACTCCACAAGAAGTAATCTGCCCCTTTCGCGAAGGAAATCCCCCATGGGAAGCATCCTCGTCTCTTCGACACAGTACAGTGTCCCCCGTGACAAGTTCTACAAGGGGAGCATTGAATGCATGGAGAGCAGGGATCCCAGGATCTCCGAGGAGATGGATGCCATGGTCAAGGAACTCAAGAGCGCCATCACGGTAGACCGGGCCATCTTCGACAAGGCTGGAACAAAGTATGTGCTCGACACCAGGATGCACTCGAAAAACTTCAGGTACAAGGTCTCCAAGAAGTGGGAGATAAAGGGCAAGAAGCGAAAACCAGTGAGCATGTCGATCAAGGCAGTGGGCATGTACACGGAGACGTTCGAAGATGATTGGGATATATCCAATCTGCGCACCTTCGACCTCAAGGAACTTCGCAAGCTTGGATTGCCTACAAGTACCATCGTGCAGATATATGCGCTCCACCTCCTCACTGAGGACTACATGCGACAGTGATGTCGCATTCTTCTTTTATCGTTTTTCTTCCTTTTTCGTACTTATAGAATGTCGCGCTGCGACACCCCCGGACATGCCGTCACCTGGCAAGCATTTTCGTCATTCCCCTAGAAATAGGACACGGCATCACTGATTTTTTTCATTGCGCGTACATCAGATCATCGCCTGTGCAGGATACGTGTGTAATGGGTGTCCCGAAGACGGCCTGGCGCGAATTCATCGCCTGAGACGAACGTCCTTTTCATGCATTCGCTTGGACGCACCGCCCAGGGGAGGTTCATCTACGAGCCCGCATTACCGAAACATTTAAATAGTTGAACAATCTTTCAAATATTAGTAATGAGAGTCAGTATACTATTCTTAAAATATACGATTCATGAAACAGAATCCAAAGGTGTGAAGCGGTGAATAGTAGCTATTGCGATGTACTGCGTAACGTTGCAAGATGCCGCGAAAACTTTTTAAATCATGAACGAAAGTACGCTTTAATCGTTTGATTTCTTGTTCAATAGAAAAGAAATTGTTTGATTTTTCTGGGAGGGAGAAACAGTGGAAAACACATTTTGTACCAAAGAAAACAAAATATACGATATTCTTAAGGATAACTCCGTTTTCTCCCTAATAAAATACCTCGCAAGAATAGACGTTGGACGTGGGATTACTACACATTACCGACTCTAGTACGAAGGTGAAAAAATGACGGAACACAATGTATCGACATACCGTCTTGGATGGAGTGAAAAGATGACTGAAAGCAGTGTACTGGTCATAGGTGCCGGTATCACCGGCATTCAGGCAGCACTTGATCTGGCAGACAAGGGGTATTCCGTATATCTTGTCGAGAAATCTCCTTCGATCGGCGGGGCAATGGCCAAGCTTGACAAAACGTTCCCTACGAACGACTGTTCAATGTGCACCCTTGCTCCCAAGATGGTCGAAACATCGAGACACCCTAATATACATTTATATACATACTCCGAGGTCGTTGGACTCGAGGGTGAGAAAGGGGACTTCACGGCATTGATCAAGAAAAAACCCCGCTATGTCATTGAAGAGAAATGCACAGGCTGTGGCGACTGTATCGCTAAATGTCCGATTGGAAAGAAGGGCGTGGACAGCGAATTCGACCACGGCATGGGAAAGCGTGCAGCCATCTACATTCCATTTGAGCAGGCCTCCCCACTCGTTGCAACCATAGACGAGGAGAGCTGCCTGAAGTTCAAGACAGGTAAGTGTGGCATATGCCAGAAGGCGTGCCTTGCCGATGCGATCGACTTCGAGCAAAAGGAGGAGATCGAGGAGGTAATGGTGGGCGCTGTCATTGTTGCCACTGGCTACGATGTGCTCGAACCTACGATGAGGACCGAGTACGGATATGGTAAGTACAAGAACGTGATGACGGCCATTCAGTTCGAAAGACTCATGTCAGCGTCGGGGCCCACCATGGGACACATCAAGCGTCCCTCCGATGGCGAGGAGCCACAAAAGATCGGATGGATACAGTGCGTCGGTTCTCGCAGCGACAGGTTGGGGAATCCATACTGTTCACGCGTATGCTGCATGTACGCCACCAAGGAGGCGCTTGTCACAAAGGAACACTCCCCCCACATTGAACCGTACATTTTCTACATGGACATTCGTGCTTACGGCAAGGAGTTCGAGGAGTACTACAATCGCGCCGGCGAAACGGGCGTGCACTACATACGAGCGCGACCCGCCGAGGTCTGGGAGGAGGACAACGGCGACATCACCATCAGGTACGAGGACACGTACACGGGAGAGATCAAGGAAGAGACGGTCAACATGCTCGTGCTCTCGTCCGCCATCGTTCCCGCACAGACGAACAAAGGGCTTGCCGAGGCGCTCGGCATCAACCTTGACGAGAATGGATTCTTCTGCGAGCGCGAGGTCGTGACAGGCCCGATGGAGTCCTCACGCCCCGGCGTGTTCCTTGCAGGCTGTTCGCAGTCGCCCAAGGACATCCCTGACTCGGTCGCACAGGCATCTGCCGCGGCGGCAAAGGTCATGGACATCCTTCCCAAGCCGGAGCGCATTGAAAAGGAAGAGATCGAGGAGACCGAGATCCCCTCCGACGCTCCGCCACGCATTGGCGTCTTCCTCTGCAAGTGCGGTAAGAACATCGCGGGATACATGGACATGGACGACCTGATCGAATATGTCAAGACCCTCCCCAACGTCGAGCACGCAGATACGCTTATGTTCGCATGTTCGCAGGATGCGCAGGGAAAGATCAAGCAGGCCATTGCCGACAGCGACCTCAACAGGGTCGTCGTGGCCGCATGCACACCGCGTACCCACGAGGGCCTCTTCCAGGACACCATCAGGGAGGTCGGCCTCAACAAGTACCTCTTTGAGATGGCAAACATCCGCAACCAGTGCTCATGGGTCCATTCAAACGATTCCAAGACGGCGACCGAGAAGGCAAAGGAGCTCGTGCGCATGTCGGTGGCCAAGTCACGCCTGCTCGAGGCGCTCTCGCAGGGCGAGATCGAGGTCGAGGGGTCGGCCGTCGTCATCGGCGGCGGCATCTCCGGCATGAACGCCGCGCTGGCGCTCGCCGAGGCGGGCATCAAGGTATCGATCATCGAGAAGAGCGACAAGCTCGGCGGCATGCTCAACAACCTCACGACGCTCTACCCGAGCGACGTCAAAGCACAGGACGTCGTCGACGAGATGGCCAAGATGATCAACGAGAACGAGAACGTCACCGTCTACTACAACACATACCCAGAGGACATCGAGGGCTACATCGGCAACTTCAATGTCAAGCTCAAGGACCACGAGGACGCCTTGCATGCCGGTACGCTCATCATCGCCAGCGGCACCGAGCCCATTGATGCGACGGGTCTTTACAACTACGAGAACAGCGACAAGATCATCACACAGGTCGAGCTCGAGGAGATGCTCAAGAACGGCACATTCCCCAAGGACGTAAAGGAGATCGCGATGATATCCTGCGTTGGTTCGCGGGAGGACACTGGCCGTACCTACTGCTGCCGCGTCGGATGCGGCACGATGCTTCGCAACTCCAAGGCGATCAAGAAGCTCTCGCCAGACACCGAGGTCTTCGTCCTGTTCAGGGACATGCGCTCCTTTGGCAAGAATGAGGAGGAGTACTACGTAGACGTTCAGGAGAACTACGGCGTGAAGTTCCTCAGGTACGAAAAGGACCAGAAGCCACAGGTCGACATCGAGGGCGACAAGCTTGTGCTCACCGTGCACGACATGCTCCTTGGCGAGGACCTTGAGCTCGAACCAGACATGATCGTGCTCACGACGCCCACCGAGGGCAAGAACGCCGAGCTCGCACAGATGCTCAAGGTGCCCGTATCGACAGCAGGGGGCTTCTTCATGGAGGCTCACGCCAAGATACGACCGCTCGACTTCGCGACCGACGGTATCTACGTATGCGGATGCGCGCACGCCCCCAAGGGCGTGGCCGATGCACTTGCACAGGCCATCGGCGCAGCATCACGCGCAGCCGTTCCCATCTTCGAGGAACGCGTAAAGGGCGAGGCCATCGTAAGCAGCGTCGACCCGGACAAGTGCATCGGCTGCGGCATATGCGCAAGCCTGTGCCCGTATGGCGCCATCGAGGTCGTCGAAGGAAAGGCCGAGTCCAACAAAGCATTGTGCAAGGGCTGTGGCACATGCGCATCAGCATGCCCGCAGTTCGCCATCAAGATGCCGCATTACACCGATGTCCAGATCGTTGAACAGATCAGGGCTGCCTGCAACAAGGTGGGGGGTGCGTAAGATATGGCTGAAGAAGAGAAGTTTGAACCAAAGATCGTAGCATTCACGTGTAACTGGTGTTCATACGCAGGTGCCGACCTTGCCGGTACCTCCCGTATACAGTATGCCCCCAACTTCAGGGTCATACGCGTCATGTGTTCGGGCAGGGTGGAACCGACCTACATCCTCGAGGCACTGCAAAACGGTGCCGACGGTGTGTGCGTGCTCGGATGCCATTTTGGCGACTGTCACTACATCAGCGGTAACTACGAGGCGAAACGAAGGATGGAACTGCTCACCAAGCTGTTCCGCGACACAGGAATGGACGAGCGCAGGATCATGATCGAATGGGTCTCCGCCTCGGAAGGTGAGCGATTCGCAGAGGTCGTCAACAACTTCACGGAACAGATTCGTGAACTGGGACCTTTGCCTGAAGATTACCAAGAGAAACTCTCTCTCATCAAGGGAGCACTCGAAGCAGAACGACTGAGGATCGTGCTCGGTTCGACCAAGCGTGCATTTGCAAGCGGCGGTGTCGAGGAGGAACGTTACAACGAGTCCCTCTATACCATCGCAAAGGAGGAGATCGAACGGGTCTTGCTCCTCGAGGCCTTGGACACCGAGGGACCACGCACCGTTCCGGAACTTGCCGAATACGTCGGCGTTCCCAAGACGCGCATCTGGAGACACATCCTTGCCATGACGATGAAAAACATCATCGAGGTCGTCGGAGAGAGGGACCACTACATGGAGTACCAGAGGAGGGGTCAGTGATGGCCATCAAACAAGATGAGATGGACTTGGAGTTCTCCAAGAAGCTCGCCAAGGAAATTGGCGACAGCTTCCAGAAATGCTTTCAGTGTGGTACGTGCACCGCACGCTGCCCCGCCGGTAACGTTTCACAGTACCGAGTACGAAAGCTCATGAGAATGGCCCAGCTCGGTCTCAAGGAACGCATATTCGACTCAGACGAGATATGGAACTGCACGACATGCTCGACATGCAAGATTCTCTGTCCATGGGGCGTCGACACCGTCTCGACGATCCTGCGACTGCGTGCAGAGGCGGTCGATGCAGGCCACGAGAACAAGAAGCACGACCCATTGGTCAAGAGCTTGCAAAGCTATGACAATCCCTGGTTGCAGCCTCGCTCTGCAAGGCGCAAGTGGTACAAGAAGCTCGATAACGTCGTCGACCTTTCCAAGAATCCGGGAGAGGCGGACGTGCTCTACTATGTCGGATGCACGGCAACGTTCGATCCGCGGCTGTGGAACATGGCGCAAAGCGTCGTCAAGGTCCTTGGCAAGGCGGGCATCACCGTCGGCGTGCTCGGCAAGGAGGAGAAGTGCTGCGGCGGTACCGTGCGCGGTGTCGGCCACCCTGACATCTTCGAAGGTCTTGCCAAGCGCAACATCGAGGACTTCAACAAGTCAGGGGTCGACACGATCATATTCTCGTGCCCGGGTTGTCTCAACACGATCATGAACGCTTACAAGACCATAGGCGAGATAAAGCCTCGAATGGTCCATGTCGTCGAGTACGTTGCCGAACTCCTGGAGGAAGGCAAGCTCAAGCTCGACAAGGACGTCGGAAGGATCATCACCTATCACGATCCTTGCCACCTTGGCAAGCATTGTGAGGTATTCGACCCGCCCCGGGATGTTCTCAAGGCCATCCCTGGCGTCGAGTTCAAGGAGATGGACTTCATACGCGAGAACTCATGGTGCTGCGGCGCCGGCGGCGGCGTCAAGACCGCATACCCCGACCGCGCAACTGAGCTTGCTTCAAACAGGCTCAAAGAGGCCGAGGATACCGGTGCGGACACCATCACGAGCGCATGTTCATTCTGTTATCAGAACTTGCTTGACGGCATAAAGCAGAGCGACTCGAAGTTAGAAATGAAGGATATAATGGAAATCGTTGCGGAGGCGATTGAAGAATGATTGGCGTTTTCATCTGCTTTTGCGGTAACAACATTGGTGGTTACATTGATGTGCAGCAACTCACCGACTACTTCAACGAGGAGTATCCAGCGGACGATGTTGTGGCATTCAACACCACCTTCCTCTGTTCAGAGATTGGACAGGACTTAATAAAAGAAAAGATAGAGGAGCTCAACCTCGACGCCGTCGTGGTCGCGTCATGCTCACCCAAGCACCACGGTTCCATCTTCCAGGCCTGCATAGGCGAGAAGATGAACCAGTACCGCTGGGAGTTCGCAAACATCAGGGAACAGTGTGCATGGGTGACCCCTAACAAGAAGAATGCCACCGAGAAGGCCAAGGCGATCATCAGCGGCGCAATAGAAAAGTCACGACTGCTCGATGACATCGGGTCGACGCGCGTGCCCGTTACCAAGGACATCCTCATCATCGGTGGGGGCATTACCGGCATGCACGCCGCACTCGAGCTCACTGCAAAGGGATTCCACGTTCACCTCGTCGAGAAGAAGGAGACGATCGGCGGCAACATGGTACGATTCGACAGGGTCTTCCCTACCGATGACTGTGCCATGTGTACCAGCTCTCCGATACTTGCCGAGGTCGCCATGGACCCGCTTATTGACATCTACTCCCTTTCCGAGGTCACCGAGGTCAAGGGTCGACCTGGCGAGTACGAGGTCACTGTCGTGAAGCAACCACGCTACATCGACGAGAAGAAGTGTACGGCATGTGGCGACTGCACCTCCCACTGTCCCGTGGAGGTATGGAGCGAGTGGGACGAGGGCATGGGCCTTCGTGCCGCCACCTACAAGCCGATGGCACAGGCCGTGCCGCTCAAGAACAGGATCAACATGGACTCGTGCATCCGCTGCGGCACATGCGAGAACGTATGCAAGGCCGAGGCGGTCCTGTACAACGAGGAGCCAAAGGAGTTCCAGATGAAGGTCGGCGCGATACTCGTAGCGACGGGCTATGAGCTCATCGACCTCAAGAACACTGAGTACCACCAGGAGCACCCCAACGTGATCAGCGGCCTGCAGCTCGAGCGATTGAAGGTCCCTTCCGGACCGACGGCCGGCGAGATTCTACGGCCTTCGGACGGCAAGATGGCAGAACACCTCGTCTTCGTGCAGTGTGCAGGTTCGCGAGACAGGCGCTACAACGTCTATTGCTCGAAGATTTGCTGCATGTATGCGACAAAGAACGCGCGACTCATCAAGTCCGAGCATCCTGACATGGAGATAAGCATCTGCTACATCGACATGCGTACCGCTGGGCGCGGGTATGAGGAGTTCTTCGATGTGGCGCGCGAGATGGGCATCAATTACATCCGAGGCAACGTCTCGGAGATCGTCCCTGACGGAGAGGACCTCATCCTCAAGGTCGAGGACACGTTCACGAGCGAGCCGCTCGATCTCAAGGCCGACCTCGTCGTGCTCTCAAGCGGGCTCATACCCTCGCAGGGTACCAAGGACGTGGCGAGCACCATCCACCTCGTATCGGGCGCTGACGGATTCCTCGCGCCGGTGCACGTGAAGATCGCACCGGTGGACACGGCGACGAAGGGCATCTTCATCGCAGGTACCACGGAGGCGCCAAAACCCATCCAGGAGTGCATCACCGATGCGGGTCTCGTCGCATCGCGTATCGCCTCGTTCCTCAAGGACGACGATATCGAGATCGACCTGACGACGTCAAAGATCAATCCAGAGGTATGCATCAAGTGCGGCACGTGTGCCGAGAACTGCGTCTACGACGCTATCGACACGACGGGCGAGAACTACGAGGTACTCGACGTATCGTGCATGGCGTGCGGCAAGTGCTCGGTGACATGCCCGACGAACGCGATCGACCTCTCGCTCTACTCCGAGGACCAGATCATCAAACAGATCGACGGTATCCTTGCGGAGGACCCGGACAGCATCATCGGGTTTTCATGCTACCAGTGCGGCTACAACGCAGCGGACCTCGCAGGCACTGCAAAATCGTTCATTGACCCCAAGATCAAGGTCGTGCTCGTACCCTGTTCGGGTCGTGTCACGATGCAGCATATGCTCTACCCCTTCTTCAAGGGTGCGCGTGGAGTGTTCCTTGCGGCGTGTCTCGAGGGCCAGTGTCACTACATCGACGGCAATCTGCAGGCCAAGGAGAAGGTGAAGCTTGCCAAGAAGGCGCTTGACGTCATGGGCGTCGGCGGTCACAAGCTCAACCTCTTCAACATGTCTTCAGCGGAAGGTCCTAAGTTCGTTGCAGCTTCGAAGAGGATGGTGGAAATATGTCAGTAGAGGACGCAGAAAAGGTGCAAAACGAGGCAGCCGAGCGGGCTGCCGAAGCTGAGGAGAACGCCATGGACCAAGAAGAGAAGAAGACACCAGAGGTCGAAGGGTGCGAATTCGGCGATGTCGTCGATTGCACCACCTGCAAGCGCTGCGCTGTCGTGTGTCCCACTGAGCTCGATCTGGAAAAGATCGTTCGCATCCACCGATACATCAAGGACTCATACGGGCAGGTAAAGGGATCCCACAGGGACGTCTTCCGGCTCGCCTCGAAGCTTTCGGGCATGGCCGATGCCCAGGGATGGCTTACCAGCATCGATGAAGGCGACGATATCGTCTTCTTCCCCGGCTGCGCCGCCCTCTTCGATCTGATGCTCCAGCGTGACACCAACTACAGTGGCAACGCGAAGGCCGCTGCGCTCACGCTCAACAAGCTCGGCTACAAGCCCGAGATCGTCTATGGCTGCTGCGGACATGACCTCTACTACTCGGGCGCACTCGACGAGTTCGAGGTGCTCAAAGAGGAGATGATGGGAAAGCTCAAGGGCAAGAAGATCGTCGTCAACTGTGCCGAGGGCTACCATATGCTCAAGAACATCTACGGTCTCGATGTGGTCGGATTCGAGGAGTTCGTGCTCGAGCACGAGCCCGAGTTCACCAACACCGAGCTCAAGACCACCTATCACGACCCGTGCAGGTACGGCCGTTATAACGACGTCTACGACGCCCCACGCGAGCTGCTCGACCTTGCCTCCGATTTCCGCGAGATGGAAAACATACGCGAGGAGGCGATCTGCTGCTCGGTCTCGGCATGGATGAACTGCAACAAGTATTCCAGGGACACGAGGAAAAAGCGCCTCGAGGAGGCCAAGGCAACGGGCGCGGACTATCTTGTCACCGCTTGTACGAAGTGCAGCATCCACCTCGACTGTATCCACTTCGAGCTCAACAGCGAGGACACGGAGGGGCTCGAGGACGTCAAGATACTCGGTCTCGCACAGGTGGTCGGATATGCGCTAGGCGTGTACGACCCCTTCAAGGAGGAAAAGGATTACGAGGTCCCCGAGACCGCAGGCAAGTTCCTCGAACCGCTCAAGGTGCAAAAGAACGTCGACCAGTTTATCGACGACGACCTGCTCAACAACGCATTCCTCTGCACGACCTGCAAGAACTGCACCATCGTGTGTCCGAATCATCACGATACGGCTGGCATGATGGAGGCGTTCAGGTACGAGCTTGTGAAGAAGGGTCTCGGCCCTGAAAAGCACGACAAGATCTCAAAGGCGATCACCAAGACTGGCAACGCCTTCGGTGAGAAGGAACCAATGACGCCAAAGCCAAACGAGGATGCCGAGTACGTCTACTATCCTGGATGCGTCGCCAACTACCGACGAGGCGATGTCTACGACGCGACGAAGAAGATCCTCGACCTGCTTGACATCAACTACGAGATCCCCGAGGGCCTCGTGTGCTGCGGCTCCGTGCTCAGGAGGGCGGGTCACGAGGACGAGTTCCAGGATATCCGCAAGACCAACACCGAGCTGCTCAAGGGCAAGAAGGTCATATGCTCGTGCTCTGGCTGCTACGCGACACTCAAGAAGGACTACGAGGGTCTCGACATCTACCACATCACCGACATCGTGAAGGAGAACATCGACAAGCTACCGCTCAAGGAGGTCAAGAAGAAGGTCATGTACCACGACCCGTGCCACCTTGGCAGGAAGTTCGAATACTACGACATCCCTCGAGAGATCATCGAGGCAGTCCCCGGCGTCGAGCTCATCGCCTTCGATAAGGAGAAGGAGAATGCGCAGTGCTGCGGTGCAGGCGGAGGCGTCAAGTCGGCAAAGCCCGACATCGCAAACAACCTTGCCAAGCAGAAGATGGACGAGGCCAAGGCGAAGGGTGCTGACGTCGTTGTATCGGCATGTCCGTTCTGCGAGCTC
>DSAJ01000152.1 GCA_011372835.1 Methanomicrobia archaeon
CAAGAAATGATAGAAATTAGCTATGTCGACACGCTCTGGGTGTTGATAGCAAGCAGTCTCGTCTTCATCATGCATCTGGGGTTTGCAACGCTGGAGGCGGGATTCACTCGTTCAAAGAACACTATAAGCATCATAATGAAGAACCTAAGCACCGTCATAGTGGGGAGCCTCGTGTTTTTCATCATCGGATTCAGCATCGCGTTTTCCGGCGACGGGGCATTGATCGGAGGCGTGAACTTTGCGTTCATGAACGGCATCACGTCGGCGCCGTGGGGAGACCTTGCGCTCCCCTCCAACGTGTTCTTTTTGTTCCAGATGATGTTTGCAGCCACCGCTGCGACGATTGTGAGCGGCGCAGTGGCAGAGAGGATCAAGTTCACATCGTATCTCGTCATCTGCGCACTCCTCGTGGCATTCATATACCCCACAATCGCCCATTGGATATGGGGCGGCGGATGGCTTGCAGAGAGGGGATTTCTTGACTTTGCCGGCTCAACGGTAGTGCACAGCGTCGGGGGGTGGGCAGCGCTCGCATCGGCGTTCGTCCTCGGCCCCCGTATCGGGAAGTTCTCCCATGACGGAAAACCGCTTGCCATCGCGGGTCACGATATCGGGCTTGCCACCATAGGGCTATTCCTCCTCTGGGTAGGATGGTTTGGATTCAACGCAGGAAGCGAGCTTGCGGTCAACGAGATGCTTGGCACGATAGCGACGACGACCTATCTTTCCGCGGTAGGGGGCGGATTCTCAGCGCTGCTCCTGACATGGAAACGAAATGGAAAACCTGACACCAGCATGACCATGAACGGCATCCTCGCAGGGCTCGTTGCCATCACGGCACCCTGCGCATTCGTTACCCCGCTCTGGGCGGTGCTCATCGGTCTCGTCGCAGGGGTGATCGTCGTCTATGCCGTCGACATCATTGAATCGAGATTCAAAATCGACGACCCCGTAGGCGCCATCTCCGTACATGGCATCAACGGGCTTTGGGGCACGCTCGCCGTGGGACTGTTCGCATCGGAGTCGGGACTCCTTACAACGGGAAGCGTTTCACAGCTTGCCACACAAGCGCTTGGGGCAGGGGCGACGTTCCTTCTCGTATTCCCGCTCTCGCTTTTAATCGCATATGGGATAGATAAGTCCATGGGGCTTCGCGTATCGGAGACGATAGAGCTTCGCGGTCTCGACACGACCGAGTTCGGGGGAGATGCATATCCTGAGTTCGTCAGGGAGTAGACAAGGTGATCGCAATGAAAAAGATTGGGGCAGTGATACGTCCCGAGAGGCTCGATCATGTCAAGGGGGCCCTTGAGGAGATGGGATGCCTGGGCATGAAGGTAACTGAGGTTCGTGGAAGGGGAAGCCAGGGCGGCGTCGAACGCCAATGGCGCGGAAGGAAGTACCGCGTCGACCTCCTTCCGAAGATCAAGCTCTGTATCGTCATAGAGGAAAACCAGGTGAAAGCTGTTGTCGACACGATACTCGAATCCGCATACACGGGAGAGATAGGGGATGGAAAGATCTTCATCTCAAGCGTGGAACAGGTGATTCGTGTGCGGACGAAGGAAGAGGAGGGTTCGCATAAAGAATGATATCACCTGTTCCTCTCTTTTTTTCAGTAATTGCAAGAATTAAACAAAAAAGCAATGCGGTCTAATGACCGTATACCATCATGGGGTATCTCATCGCTTTTCCGCATTTTGGACACAGGGGCACCGTATGGAATCCCCCGTCCTTTTCGTGTCGATAGAAGTACGTATCGACACATTCCGTCTCGTAGCCACAGTGGTGGCATTCGTATGTTTCTTCGTTCATGTCGTTCACCCACACCTCCACATGGGAGGGTGACAATCTTGTATGTAAAACAAGAGATATATAAATATTATTGAATTATAATATATATTTATAAAAAAAGTATATATAGTATATAAAAACCCTGATAATCGATACTGTCTTAAAGTGCAATGCAAATAGATAACGATACCATGACCTTATATCGATGCCCAGTATGCGGATGTGAATGGAAGGCGGCAAGCCCCGATGACCTGCGTACCGACAAGAACGGCAATGTCTACTGCCCCTGTTGCGGTGCGATCATCGCCCCTGACGAACTGCAGATAGTAGAGGAATGAGAAGAGCGGACCCGGTGGGATTCGAACCCACGATCTACAGCTTAGGAGGCTGTCGCCCTATCCAGCTAGGCTACGGGCCCATCAGCACTCAAACAGGAAGAGCATATATAAATTTTTTCTTTTTGAGCTGATCGGCGATATGCAAGCCAAGATCGCTCTTCTTCTCTATCTTGAGGATTCCTTTCTTACCAACAGTCGCCGTGAAGAGCTCCTCGCCGTCGGCCATGAACCGAAGGTCCGAGCCTGCAAAGCGCTTGTCCACGGTAAGATGGACGTACTTCTTTTGCACCTTCGCGTTCACCTCGACCTCCGAGGGCGTGACGTTCTCATCCTCGATGACGTCGATCTTCATCCCAAGCTTGCTCTCAAGGCGCGTGACGATCTTGCCTCGCTTGCCGATGATGTAGGGCACGTCCATGGGATCGGCATAGACCTTGGCACGGCTGCCTGCCAACTCGATATGGACCTCGGCATCGGGTACGAGGCGGTGGATCTCATTCTCGAGCGATCGTATTGCTCCGCGGTCGACGTGCGAAGGACGCTTTTTTGCCACCTCCATCACGACGACCTGTTCACCGAACGTGTAGATCTCGAACTGGAGCTGCTGCGTCTCGAAGTTGTAGACCTCGATGACCGGGCGCGCCAGGTCGGCCTCGGCCATGCCCGATGGCGGCTTGACCTTGAACTCGAGGAGATAGATCTCCTGGACCTCGCCGCCTGCGATATGGATGACAGTATCGACGATCTGGGGGATCATGCCAAGCTCGATGCGTCCAATGAATCGCTGGATGGCGTCGATGGTGCGCGTGGCATGCACAACGCCTATCATGCCGACGCCGGCAAGACGGAGGTCGGAGAACGTGAAGAAGTCATTGGTCTTTCTCATCTCGTCAAATATCGTGAAGTCGGGACGCACAAGGAGGAGGATGTCGCCGGTCTTTGCCATATCGCCCGACAGGGCCGTATACTGCGTGATCTCGTCTGACACCTGGAGGTCGCGGGGTTTTTCCATCGTCTTGACGATCTTTCCCTGGGAGTTGTAATACTCCGCTATTGCCTGTACGAACGTCGACTTCCCGGCCCCTGGGGCCCCTGAGACGAGGATGCCCTCTGCCACCTCCAGACGGTCCTTGAGCTTGGAGGACAAGGCATATTCATCGAGGGACACCTTCTTCACAGGATGCACCGCGGTGATCTCATAGCGATCGGAGAAGGGGGGCTTCGTGATGGCGATGCGGTACTCCTTGAGCTGAACGACGGTCGCGCCAGGTTCGTCCATCTCGATGAAGCAATCGCGTGTGTTCTTCGCTCGTTCGATGATATCGATCGATATCTCCTCGAGCTCGTTTTCGTCAAGTACCCGTTCCTGCTTCTCGAACACGATGGCGCCCGGGCGGCCCTTCTTGACGTAGACATGAAGGCCCGCCTTGAGGTGCACGGACATTGTCTCTGCATCGAAGAAGTCCTCGATGCGCATGTCAGTGATCGAATATGGTTCGAGATAGACCGTATCGATGCCCTTGGACTGGGCCACATGCGCCTGCACCTTGTCACCGGTGACCAGTATCGCGTTGAAGTCTGCCGCCACGACCCGCACCAGTTCGTCCATCTCGCCCTCTTTGGCATAGCGGATATCAGACATCGATGGCCTCCGTCCATGGAACGTGAGGATGACGTTGTTCGTATCGGCATAGCGGCGCAACGAGAGGAGCTCCTTGAGGCCCGATTCCCCGGACGACTTACCAAGATTGGCCTGATGCTCTATCTCTGCGGCCACAGCTTCAGGGACAACGATCTCTTGCACCTCATTTGACGTGACGTAAGAATAGAATCTCCCATCGACTATGACCGAGGTATCAGGTACGAGTATCATATAGTGTGATGTGTCCACTCCGTTTAAAAAACATACCCATCGCGCCAGGACCAACTATTTTAATTGATACGCAAGAGTAACATCGTGACGTCGCAGTCTCCGTTGCTCACGACGGATGCCGTGAGCTATCAGGCGAATGGAAAGGCCATTGTAGAGGACATCTCGATGTCGATATTCGAGCACACGCTCACGGCCATCGTCGGTCCGTCAGGGTCGGGCAAGACGACACTGCTCATGCTGATAAACGGTCTCCTTTCGCCAACGCGCGGCAAGGTGGCCTACAAGGGCGCCGACATCTTCGAGCTAGACATGCCGCGATACCGGTCGCGTGTTGCCCTTCTATTCCAGGAACCGCTGCTCGTACCGGGGGACGGACGCACGAACATGCTTCTCCCCTTCGAGTTCTCAATCAATGAAGAAAAGTCTCCGTCGGATGATGACATGCGCGAGGCGATATCACTATGCGGGCTTCCTGGATGGGTGATGGAAAAAGACGTATCGACCCTCTCAGGGGGAGAGAAACAACGCCTCTGCCTGGCACGCACCCTTCTTCTTCAGCCCGACGTTCTCCTTCTCGACGAACCGACATCGGCCCTCGACAAGCGAACGGAAGGTCACATTGTCGACCTCATAGCCACTGAATCGAGAGAGCGTACCATCGTATGCGTGACGCATGCACGCCAGATCGTCGAGCGTGCTTCAACCATATACGCGTTGCGTGAGGGACGCATGGTCTCCAGCACAGAGTCGAATGGCGATGTCTACATAGATCACTATGTGGGGGAATCGCCATAGCTGAGGAGATCGTTGACATATCACTCCTGGGTCTTGTCGTAGCCTACGGCCTCATGGGGAGCGTGATACTGCTTGCACGTATCAAGCACCTGTCCATCAACAGGCAGATAGCCGTATCGGTGGTACGCATGTCGCTGCAGCTCGTGGGAGCGGGGATCGTGCTTGAGGTCATATTTGACATCGACGCATGGTATATTGTAGTGGGCATACTCGTCTTCCTGTTCGGCATGGCGTCGCGCATTGTCTTCTCACGTCTCAACGTGAGAAGCGCGCATCTTCAGAGGAACATCGTTGCATCGATCGCCATCGGTGCGGGAAGCGTCCTGGCGCTCTTCATACTTGTCATCGTAGGGCAGGACCCCTGGTACGATCCACGCTATATGATCCCCATTGCGGGCATGATCTTAGGCAACGGCATGAACGGCTGTGCGCTGGCGTTCGAGCGATTCTACTCGTCGCTGCAAAAGGAGCGCATGCGCATCCTCACGATGCTCTCGCTCGGCGCCACATCCTCAGAGGCGACGGAACGCTACTTCAGCGAGGCGTTTCGTGCCGCCTTCCTCCCACAGTTGATCACGATGACGGCGATGGGCATCGTAACGCTTCCTGGCATGATGACGGGACAGATCCTTTCCGGCACTGCGCCCATGACTGCCATCCGGTACCAGATTGCAATCATGATGGCCATCGTGAGCAGCAACGCCCTCGTGGCCTATACGATACTCTACCTCGAGAGCAGGGTATTTTTCAATGAACGCCATCAGTTCAATGAAGATGTATAAAAAAAGAAAAACAAAAGCCTTTTATAATTGTTAACATTGTTTCCTCATATTCGCAGTGATGAACAAGGTGATTATGTGAGTGAATTGTTTTGGGCAGACAAATCGGCACAGCAGATCATAGACCAGGACCCCTCTCGGGATATGTACGTGACCGAGTGCGGTCTTGGCGCATCGGGCATACCTCACGTGGGGAGCCTGGGTGACGGCATACGCTCGTATGTCGTATCGCTTGCGCTCAAGGAGAAGGGCAATGATGCGCTCTTCCAGGCATACTCGGACGATCGTGACGGGTTGCGTAAGATCCCCTACGGATTCCCGTCCGAGCTCAAGGAGTACGTCGGCAATCCCGTCTCACATATCCCCGACCCCTTCGGATGCCATGACTCCTTTGGTCACCACATCTCATCACTGCTCACCGATGCATTCGACACGATGGGCATCGAATACCGTTTCCAGTCGAGCGACGAGGCGTACAAGGCAGGTACACTCGACAAAGAGATAGCCTTGCTCCTTGAGCGGCATAAGGAAGCGGGAACCATCATCCGCAATGTCACGGGCCAGGAGAAGTACCTGACACAGTATCCCTACTTCGCCATTTGCGAGGAATGCGGAAAGATCTACACGACGCGCGTTACCGACTTCGACTCAGAAGCGGAGATCGTCTCGTACGTCTGTGACGGAGAGTTCGTAGGAAAGGATTCAACGACAAACGAGGACATCGTGGTGAAGGGGTGCGGCGCCAGAGGCACGACGCACATCAGGAACGGCAAGTTGGCCTGGAAGGTCGAGTTCGCCGCACGATGGCGTGCGTTTGATATCGCGTTCGAGGCATTCGGGAAGGACATCCTCGAATCGGTGAAGGTGAACGACGCGATATGCGAGCAGCTGCTCTCCTACACACCACCCGTCCATGCGTTCTACGAACTCTTCGTCGAACGCGGCGGCGGCAAGATCTCGAAGTCCAAGGGCAATGTATTCACGCCACAGCGATGGCTGCGCTACGGCGCTCCCGAGTCGCTCATCCTGCTCATGCTCAAGCGCCTCGCCTATGCACGCGTGGTCGACCTAGAGGAGATACCAAAGCTCATGGACGAGGTGAACTATCTCGAGGACGTCTACTTCGGCAAGGTCAAGGTGAACAACGAAAAGGAACGCATGCACCTCCGGCGCCTCTACGAATATGTGAAGCTGCTTGACGTCCCGGAAACACCGTCACTGAGCATCCCCTACAGCGTCATCGCCAACATCGCATCGGTCATACCCTCGGATACGCCCAACAGGGATGAGATCATCATCAACATCCTCCAGAACTCGAAGAAGGCGCCGTCCTCGCTCTCCGAGGAACAGCGTGAGGACCTCATGACCATGATACGCTATGCCACCGAATGGACCAATGACGCAGGAGGACCCATGGCGCACGAACCGCTCGAACTCACCGAGGCAGAGCGGGAGGCGCTGCTGCAACTCATCGATGTGCTTGGGGAGGGTATGGACGCAGAGGATATCCAAAACGCTGTGTTCACAACGGCGCAAGAACACGACCTCAAACCGGCCAAGTTCTTCAAGCTCCTCTACTACGTCCTCCTCGGCGTCCAGCGGGGTCCGCGTGCGGGCACGCTCATCAAGACGATTGGCGTACAAAGGGCGTGCCAGATCATCGAGCGGGAGATCGAGACGAGCCGTCAAGGAAGCTCTTGATCAGATTCAACTTTGAGAATCGTCCGCGCGAGAGGTAAGCGATGGGCTCTTCCCTCCCGAGGACGTCGTCGCGTATTTCCTCCGGTCGCATGCCGTCTTCTGACAGGTCGAGGACGTGGCGACCAAGCGCCTCGAGCCGGGCATGCTTGTACACGATCGTCTCATGCGGATCGGTAAACGGCTCGCCATGGCCCGGAAAGAGCGTGTCGATGCGCAGCCGCGATATGCGTTTCAGGGACTCGATCGCCTCCCAGATGCGCACCTCGGAGCTCACCCATGTCGTCGTGGCGTGCAGCACGAGGTCGCCAGAGAAGAGATGGCGGCGTGAAGGCTGGTAGTAACACGTATGGTCCGCGCAGTGGCCTGGCGTGTGAAGCGGTTCGAGCACACCATCGGTCGTCTCGATGGGTCCTGAAAGTGGACGTGCGTCCACCGGGGGGGCACGCCCCACCTTGCACCACACGAGCAGGGGTGGCCGCTGGTGCGATGAGAGTGTCGCAATAGCGCGTTCGTCAGCATACACCGGTGCGCCAAACGTCTCGGCGAACGCACGGGCGTTTCCCGCATGGTCGATGTGTGCATGGGTAAGGACGAGCGACGACGGCGCTGCAAGGTCGGAAAAATAGGAGATGTCCCCGTTCATGCCACTGTCGATCACCATGTCGCCTGTCGCATACACATTCGAGGAAAAAAGCGTGCGTCCAATGAACCGTTTAGTCGTGATGTATGAATATACTTCATCAAATTTTCGAATAGTCACCATTTCCCACGAATTAAGACAAAACACTATATAAAAGTTACCAAGTTAACTATAAACTTTATATAGGCCCTGTGCAACACACCACATACTCAGATCACAGCAGATTATGGAGAGATACTATGAGAGAAGTAATACGAAATCCAGATGATGCATACTTCGTAGATACGTTGTCACCATACTATATCAAGACAAAGGACGGTCAATACCTCTTTGCTTCCTCGCAACCGGGTCGGCGTCCCGACCGTGCGTTTTACATGGTGCCCGAGGGGTACAAGCTGGGCTATGGCCAGAACTCGTTCCCCAAAGACGTGGGCCATGTCGTCTACAGGGTCGCCATGGAATACCTCGAGAAGACCGACGTGATCGTGCAGGACGCGATACAGGGCGAGGACCCCTACACGACCGGCATACAGATCACGACGAGCATCGACTGCACCCAATCCGCCTACATACCGTGGATCGGCAAGCACATGGTCTACCCCCATGACGGAAAGACAAAGCTCTCATGCTTCAACTACATCATACCCGAGGAACTGCCTTCGGAGTATGTGGAGCGCATCAGGGAAGTATGGCCAGAGTACGACCCCAGTGTGCCGCTCACACTCTACGACCTCACAGGGATTGACAAGGACATACGAAAGGTCCTCTCGCTGAAGGTGGACTACTTCGGGGGTGCCTACAAGAAACCAAACCTCACGCTCGTATGGAACAGGGGGGAGTCAGACGGCCTCATATCGTACCACGGCGGCTGCACCCAGCACCGCATCATCAAGGGGCTTAGCGGCACGGGGAAGACAACGCTCTCCGTCGGGCCAGAGCTCGAGCAGGACGACGCGCTCCTTGGCAAGATAATCTACGACGACGACACGGCACAAAAGATCGACATCATCGGCCTCGAGGCGGCAAGCTTTGCCAAGTCTGAGGGTCTTGGTCCCGGCAGTCCCGAGTGGGCGGGCCTCATGCGTGCGCATGAGAGCTACGTCATTGCGATGAACATCGACTGTGAGAACGTCTACTATACCGAGATCGAGGAGGGTCCCTACACGATAAAGGTCCCCCGCGTCGAGGAGGGCAAGGAGGCTGGCTCGCTGCTCACCAACGAGTATGAACGATCCGGCACGCGAAACGGCCGGTTCATCTTCGACTTCTCAGCGCTCAATTCCGAGTGGAACACGAAGAAGAAGACGCTCAAGCGAGAGGCGCTCGTATTCAAGCGATTCAACACGATGGAGCCGCTCTTCAGGGTCATCGACCCCCGCATGGCAGTGGCGCTCGACAGTGCGTGCGAATCGATCATCACATCCGCTGTCTCCGGCAAGAAGGCAGGATCGAAGGTCCGCTCGTATGCGGCCACCGACTTCATGGCGCGCGAGCAGTCGCACCAGGCGCTGCTCAAGTGGAAGGTCTATGAGGACCTCGACCTCTCACTCGGCGGCGATCTCGTCTTCTTCATCATGAACTCGGGCTACATGGGGCGCAACGACCTTGCAGGCAACACACGCTACGACGAAAATGGCAACCCAAAGGGGGAGAAGATACGCGTTGGCGACACGAAGCTGCTGCTTGACCTTGTTGACAACAACGCCATTGAGGAGTGGGTCAGGACCCCGCTTTTCGGATATCTCGTGCCACACCCGGAGGAGATCGAGGAAAAGCACGGGCTCGAGGGTTATACGACCAGATTCAACCTGCTCAACCACTATACGGCATCCGAGCTCATTGACTTCGCCAGGCAGGACATAGAGGAACGCACCACATTCCTCAGGTCACTCTTTGCCGGCCAAGAGGGCGAAGACGACCTCAGGCCGATAATCGAGTACTGGAACAACATCTCCCTGCCTGACAGGAAGACGATAGTGAAGTTCTACAAGCGCTACTACAAGTGATCCCTCGCGGGATCCCCTTTTCTTTTCATCCACGCGCTACCAACATCATCAGGTAGAGCAGGTAGAACACGAGGAGGATAAGTCCCTTGGGCCTGTCGATCGACTCCTCGCGCCCAACGTGCGACATGACTAGAAGCACCGACGTTGCGATGATGACAAGACCCATGTCCACGAAAAGCGACGTTTCAAGGTGTATGGGCGTGATGACGCCCGTGAATCCAAGTACCCATAGGATATTGAAGATGTTCGACCCGACGACGTTGCCTATGGCAATGTCGGTGTTGCGCTTATACGCCGCCACAAGCGATGTGGCAAGCTCTGGAAGCGATGTGCCAAACGCCACGATGGTCGAGCTGATGAGTATCTCGGAAAGGCCGTACTGTGTGGCAAGCGATACCGCATTGTCCACTATGAGCACGCCCCCATAGTAGAGACCGACGAGCCCAGCTGCAAGGTAGATCGCTGCCTTCCTTTGAGTGATGTATTCCTCCACCTCTAGCTCATCGATGACCCCTTCCCTGCTCCGCGCCAGCACGCCGACGAGGAATATGACAAACGCCGACAACAACATGATGCCCTCGATGCGCCCGATGCAAAGGTCGCACCTGTCGAAAAAGTACGACGTTCCTGCCAGGACGATAAGGAGTACGGCAGAAAAGAGCGCAAGGGGGATGTCGCGCTTCTTTGCAGAGTAATTGACCTCCATGGGCAAAACGAGCGATGTGAGACCGACGATGAGGAGGATGTTTGCCATGTTGCTGCCAAGAATGTTTCCCACGCCGATGTCGGTCGACCCCTCTATCGCGGATATGACGTTGACGACGAACTCGGGCATCGACGTGCCTAGCGCGACGACGGTGAGGCCTATGACGAAGTATGAAACGCCAAAGGAGCGTGCTACAAACGACGCCCCTTTTACGAGATAGTCGGCTCCCTTGACGAGGAGGATGAATCCGATGGCTATGAGGGCAAGCTCGACCAGCATGATATCAACTCCTTCAATGATGTGTCCCATATTTAATTGTTTTTAAGGGGAAAGGACGAGCATTTTATAAAGATGTGGCAAATAGCGGTAGCGATGCGAGAAAATCCCCTCAAGACACTCATGCAACGATTAGACTTTTCCGCGGGAACGTGGATCCCCATTGCACTTATCGCCATAGTGGCGATGCTTGCCTACTATGTGAGGCCGTGGTTTCACGGGCTCGTGATGGCGTTCTACAAATCGCCGCTCACACTCTTCCTCATCGCCATCATAGTCGTGCTATTCATCGCCTATACCCTCATCAAGGCACGTGCGCTGGAATGGCAATACAAGGACACGACCCGATTCAAGCGTTACCAGACCTACCTGTCGCTTGTCATGGTCATCGGCATCGTGGCTGTTGTCTGCATTATACCGCTGTATATGTACAGCGGATACTACATGGACCGTTCACTGTATGAGAACACCAACTACGTCGACATCGATGCGATGCCTGAGACTGAGACCATTCGATTCCTGCCTCTCTCCATAGCACAGCGCTACTCTCTTGATGTGTTCGCCGACCCGCAGTACACGCTTGGCGACGGCGATCTCGTCAAGGAGCAAGAGCGCCTCTACTGGAAGTTCCCGATCGTCCCCGAGGGAGCGCTCCTCTACTACACGAAGAAACCCCAAGGCGTCATCTCCGTGGCCGCCGACACGAGCGCCAAGGAGACCACCGCCACGATGGAGGAGATGGAAATTGGTGAGAACATTGGCATCACCGACAACATCTCGTGGAGGATATACAAGGAGGACATGTTCTGCGACATCGCTGACGTATATTATCAGGACGACCTCATCATCGTGTCGGTCATCAAGTACAATTTCAAGCTCATCGGGCGGTATCCCTACTTCGGTGGCGTCTACACGATCGACTTTGATGGAAACGTCACATACTATTCACCCGAAGAGGCTGCAGAGCAACCGTGGGGCAACAGGGTATATCCTGAATCGCTCGCCCGCAAGCAAGTAGAGGTCGTCAACACAAAAAACGGGCTGCTCAACATGTGGGTCTATCACGAGGAGATGCTCGAGATACAGGACGTTTACAGTGGAGGCAATCAGCAGCCTTTCATGCTCGACACGGATGAGGGTCTCGTGTGGATGACCGCCGTGGAGCCCAGGGGAAAGAGCTACGGACTCTACAGGATCTTCTTCCAGGACGCCATGACAGGAGACATTTACACGTATAGCATCTCGGGCGACAGCCTCACCGGCCCCCGCTACTCGGTCGACTATGTGAAAAAGACATTTCCCAACTTCGACTGGAACTCGTTTTTCATATCGGAACCGAGGCCCATCATCAAGGAAGGGACGCTCTACTGGCTCGTCTCGGTCGTGCATGCCGATTCCGCCGGAGTGACGAAGCAGTGCGTCGTCAACGCAAAGACGAGCGATGTCATCGCCTTCGATACCGACCAGCAGGTCAGGGAATTCTTCAGGGGAGAGCAGACCGCACCGCCAACACCGCCAGATGACCAGACCATAGAGCAGATACGCCAGAAGATAGACGAGGTCGAATCGCTGCTCGATGAGCTCAAGTCGCTCCTGGAGCAACTGGAATCAGAGGAGAATGGATGAGATGGGCGAACGGGACGTCATCGACCGCTTTCCGGATGCACCCATCACGCGTGAGAGAATGGTAAACGACCTCATTGCTCTTGGCGTGAGGAAGGGGATGGTACTCCTTGTCCACTCGTCGCTTTCGACCATGGGGTGGGTCGCCGGGGGTCCTGTTGCCGTCATCGACGCCCTGCTCGAGACGGTGGGAGACAAAGGCACGATCATCATGCCCTCCATGTCGGGGGACTACTCAGATCCCTCGAGATGGCAAAATCCCCCCGTGCCGCCATCATGGTGGCAGCCCATCCGCGACCACACGCCGCCCTTTCGCCGCGACGTGACGCCCACGCGCGCCATGGGGAGGGTCGCCGAGACGTTTCGCACATGGCCCGGTGCAGTGCGCTCAGGCCATCCGACGGATTCGTTCGTGGCCGTGGGGCACTTGGCCGAGCACCTCATGGAGGGACATCCGCTTTCATACAGCTTCGGAGAGGGATCGCCCCTCTCCAAGATGTGTGATGAAGGGGGATACAGCCTGCTCATAGGCACGCTGCGCAACACCATACTCCACCTGGTAGAGGCACGTGCGCCCATCGAGAAGAAGGTCGTCCCTCGTGGCAGTCCGGTCCTCGAACACGGTGAGCGCATATGGAAGGAGTACGAGGACTATGATGACCATTCAGAAATCTTCCCCTCGATACTCTCCGATTACGTGGAACATGGCCATGGCATCACGGGGAAGGTGGGAAACGCCGAGTCATACCTGTTCGAACAACGAGGACTTGTCGACTTTGGCATCGATTGGTTCATGCGTCGATACAACGATAGCACGAGCCAGCAATAGGGCGACATCACCTATCGTCGAAAGGAAAAAAGGGACATGCGACACAGATGCCCACATCTTTTAAAACCTATTTATACCCCTTTGTTTCCACTGGAACTTCATATACCATCGCCGTCGAAATACGGTATCATATGCCGTTCAACGATAGACTAACAGGCATATGAAAACGGTAGCACAGATGCTTATTCATACGTGTATTGACGAAGACCATTGGGTCGTCATCCCCGGTCCCACTGGCGCGAACGAAGAGGGCAGGGCTCATGCGAACTGGTGCCATCTACCTCGAGAGATAGGCAATTGGCTCACCGAGCCCGGCGTTGCAAGACGAAGCGATCTCCGGGCATTTTGCCATGAACAAAAAGAAGATGTTGCTCTTGTCGGACAAGAGCTCCCAGTTTGCCTGGCCCTTGCTGATACACGC
Source organism: Methanomicrobia archaeon (assembly GCA_011372835.1). GTDB lineage: Archaea > Methanobacteriota_B > Thermococci > Methanofastidiosales > NM3 > NM3. The sequence goes on from DSAJ01000152.1 coordinate 13,782, forward strand.
GTCGTGACAGGCGATGAAATCATGAAACGCGGACGAATACCGTGCCATGCCCGTACCCTCATCGCCATTGCTTACCTCAACGATATTGACAGAAGGCAACGAGGATATGCCTACCGATACGATGTCTTCAGCGGTGACATCGTTGATCCATGGCCCTCCTTTGACCACGACATCGATGGTCTCTGGCGCATACCGGTCGATGATGAGCTCGAGTGCGAGCCGGTCGAACACGATCTCCCCACAGTTGTCGGTGAGATAAACAAGGGACGAGGCTTTCCGCAATGCGGCATCGAGCGTATCGACCAGACGGTCGGAGAGAGGGAGCTCATGGACGGTCCCGATCGAAGCGTCGAGGTCAAAGGCAGTATCGCAC
>DSAJ01000200.1 GCA_011372835.1 Methanomicrobia archaeon
CATCCTTAAACCGGCAAAAATAAACAGCATCCACATCAACAAGAAGGATGACGACAAGGACGTGGCCGTCGTTGACGTCAACAAGCGGGACAGGGGCATTGCCATAGGAAAGTCTGGAAAAACGATCCACCGGGCGAAGCTCTTGCTCAAGCGCCATCACGACATCGACGATGTCACGATAATGTAAACATTTATAAATCAACGGAGTAAAACACGCATATCTTAGCGAGGTGAGAGAGAGCATGAAAAGTCCAAGAGGAGAGTTCGCTGCTCGCAACTTATATAAGAAGCGACAGGTCATGCGGTGGAAGGACATCGATTACAAACGCCGCGCACTCAATCTTAGTGTTAAGTCCGATCCGCTCGAGGGAGCCCCCATGGGGCGTGGCATCGTGTTGGAGAAGGTGCCTGTCGAAGCAAAGCAGCCCAACTCGGCTATCCGTAAGTGTGTGAGAGTTCAACTTATCAAGAACGGAAGACAGCTTACTGCCTTCTGTCCAGGCGACGGCGCGATCAACTTCATCGACGAGCACGACGAAGTGGTGATCGAGAGCATCGGCGGACGAAAGGGAGGATCGATGGGTGACATCCCTGGTGTGAAGTACAAGGTGACGAAGGTCAACAGGGTCTCACTCAACGAAATGGTGCAGGGCAAGAAGGAGAAACCGATCAGGTGATATCATGGCCGAACAATATGAGATGAAGATCTTTGACAAATGGGAATTCGACATCGAGATCGAGGATGAAGGCCTGAAACGATACATCACGCTTACTCCCCAGCTTCTCCCCCATTCCGGCGGTCGCCACGAGGCCCACAGATTCTGGAAGATCAAGCAAAACATCATCGAGCGCCTTGTCAACAAGGTCATGCGATCGGGTGCTGTCAAGCGCAAGGTCAGCGGCCGCTTCATCCGACGTCATGGTGGGCTCACGGGCAAGAAGCACAAGGCGTACAACACGACAAAGGAAGCGTTCGATATCATCAATGAGCGTGTCAAGAAGAATCCGGTCGAAGTGCTCGTCACGGCCATAGAGCATTCATCTCCCCGTGAGGAGACCACCACGATCGCCTATGGCGGTGTGAAGTATCACCAGGCGGTTGACGTTTCACCGCAACGACGCATTGACATCGCACTGCGAAACATCACCCTCGGCGCGAGCGCGCGGGCCTTCAAGTCCAAGATTTCCTACGCCACTGCGCTGGCAGAGGAGATCATAGCCGCATACGAGCGCGACATGAAGAGCTTTGCCGTCGGCAAGAAGGAAGAGATCGAGCGAATCGCAAAGTCAGCTAGGTGATACGTATGGGAAGAAAGGAAAAGATGGCAAAAGCAGCCCAAGAGCTAATGCACAAACCAAAGCAGATACGCAACATCGGTATCGCGGCACACATCGACCATGGCAAGACCACGCTCTCAGACAATCTCCTTTTTGGCGCAGGCCTCATGGCCGAGGAGCTCGCAGGCAAGCAGCTCGCACTCGACTTCGACGAGCAGGAGCAGGCACGCGGCATCACCATCGATGCCGCCAACATATCGATGGTCCACGACTTCGAGGGCCACAAGTACCTTATCAACCTTATCGACACGCCGGGTCACGTCGACTTCGGCGGCGACGTCACGCGTGCCATGCGCGCAATCGACGGTGCGATCATCGTTGTATGTGCCGTCGAGGGCAAGATGCCCCAGACGGAAACAGTTGTGCGCCAGGCGCTCAAGGAGCGCGTCAAGCCCGTGCTCTTCATCAACAAGGTGGACAGGCTTATCAAGGAGCTCAAGCTCTCCCCGCAGGAGATGCAGGCACGCTTCATGAAGACGATCACCGAGATCAACAAACTCATCAGGCAGATGGCACCGCCTGAGTTCAAGGAGGAGTGGCAGGTATCCGTCAACGACGGGAGCGTCGCGTTCGGTTCTGCCTATGCGAACTGGGCGATCAACGTCCCCTACATGAAGGAGACGGGCATCACGTTCAAGGACATCATCGACATGACACTTGATGGTCAGTCCAGGGAGCTTGCACGAAAGGCACCTATCCACCAGATCATCCTTGACATGGTCATCGACCACCTCCCCGACCCCGATCAATCGCAGCACTATAGGATTCCGCAGCTCTGGAGACACGACCTCGAGTCCAAGACCGCGCGGGACATGATCGAGTGCAACGAGAGCGGCAATGTTGCCATGGTGGTCACGAAGATCAACGTCGACAGGCACGCAGGCGAGATCGCCACGGGACGACTCTTCTCGGGAATGCTCAAGGTCGGACAAGAGGTCTGGCTCTCAGGCACGAAACAGAAAAAGCGCATCCAGCAGCTTGGGATCTACATGGGTCCCGACAGGGAGAGCATGGACGAGGTGCCGGCCGGCAACATCGTGGCCATCACCGGTCTCAAGGATGCTGTCGCAGGTGAGACGATATCCTCGGGTCCGGAACCCATCGAACCGTTCGAGGCCATCAAGCACTATAGCGAACCGGTGGTCACGGTCGCGGTGGAGCCTGAAAACCCCAAGGACCTCCCCAAGCTCATCGAGGTGTTGCGCCAGGTGGCCAAGGAGGATCCGACGCTACAGGCCAAGATCGACGAGGAGACGGGAGAGTACCTGCTCTCGGGCATGGGCGAGCTCCACCTCGAGGTCGTCGAGTACCGTATCCGCAAGGACAAGGGCGTGAACATCAAGACATCAGAGCCCATCGTGGTCTACCGCGAATCGGTCAACGGCACGTCGCCGCAGGTCGAGGGCAAGTCTCCGAACAAGCATAACAAGTTCTACATCATCGTCGAGCAGATGCCCGAAAACGCCTACCAGGCCATCAAGGAAGGCACGATCCCGGAAGGTCGTGTCAAGGGCAAGGAGATGCAGGAGATCTTCAAGGAACTCGGATTCAGCAAGGACGAGGCCAAGGGCATCGAGGACGTCTACCAGGGCAACATGTACCTCAACATGACGCGCGGCGTCGTGCACATCGGAGAGGTCCGCGAGCTTATCATCGAGGCGTTCCACTCCGTGATGGACAAGGGTATCGTAGCGGGCGAGCCCACGACGAAGCTCATGATCAAGCTCATGGACACGAAACTTCACGAGGACGCGATCCACCGCGGTCCCTCTCAGGTCATCCCTGCCGTGCGCCAGGCGCTCTTCGCGGCCATCCTCTCGGCGCAGCCGGTGCTCGAGGAGCCGCTGCAAAAGCTCTTCGTCACGGCTCCGCAGGACTTCATGGGTTCTGTCACGAAGCTGATCCAGTCTCGTCGCGGCCAGATCCTGGACATGACACAGGAAGGAGAGCTTACCACCGTCATCGCAAAGACGCCGGTGGCGGAGATGTTCGGATTCACAGGGGACATCCGCGGGTCCACGGAGGGCCGCGCGCTCTGGACCACCGAACAGCTCGGGTATGAGCCACTTCCGCGCGAACTCCAGGAGCCGATCGTCCGCGAGATACGCATGCGCAAGGGCATGAAGCCCGAGCCACCAAAGGCGGCCGACTATCAGAATCCGCAGTCGTAGGTGCAGTGTTCACGATAGTGGCATGCATCACACTTCTCTTTTTTTATCTCTACTTCTTTTGGTTCTTCTTGTTGTTCTACGATACGTTTCACTTCATCAAGCAGCGCAAGCACGTACTCCTTTTGCTCATCACCGATGAGAACGGGTACCTGCCTGTCGATAGCAGTGTACTCGATGATGCCAAACGGCACGCGATGGCCGCGCTGGCGCTCGAGGAGGAGCGCGTAGGCGGCGAGCTGGACCTGCTGTCCCGGCGTGGGCTCGTCATGGTATGCGCCTGTCTTGTAATCGACAGGCACAGGCCCGCTGCGCCGTTCGTCGATCTTGTCGATGCGGCCGCGCAGCCCGAGAGATCCATCCTCGATCATCTCCTCAGCACGTTGGTCGGGCAGCACGAGGTCGATCGCCGTTCGCACGTCGGTTGCAGCCATGGCACGCTTGATGCGCGCTGCTCGCACGATGCTTTCAAGCTTGAGTTCCTGTTTCAAAAACGACATGAGCTCAATGGGGTCGATGCCGGCCTTCTCGAGCCGAGGTCGGAACTTGAGCACGGCGTTCTTTGCACACTGATACCCGTTTGAATAGATGATTGACTGAATCTCAGAAAAGGACGTCGATTCTTCGAGCGTATTGGTGAGCACGATGCGCTCCCGCGCTTCCCGATCCTCGCGCACCTTGTGTAGCACGGTCCCACGCACCATCGCGGGAGTGGGCGGCACCTTTATGCGCCGCACCTTCTTGAGGTAGACGAGGTGTGGGCACCAGACATAGTCGCAGAGGTCAGTTACCGTTATCATGATACTCACATGTGGAGATGTAGTGGCACGTGTCGCACGACGATGTGTTCGGTGAGAACTGCGAGCACTCCGCTATCATCGAGCGGAAGCTCTTGACCTGTTCCTTGGTTCCTTCATCGATGGGTACGTAAAAAGAGCGGTCACATGCGGTGAGATAGGCCGCCGATAGAGGCACGTACTCGCCCAGTTCGAACGAGACCAAAAGCGCATTCGTCTTTAGCGCCATCGTGAGGAGTTCTTCCTGGCGTGAAGTTGGCAGCATCCAGGGTATGAACTGTATGGGGACCGGTCCGTGGGGCAAGCGGGCAATGAGTGATACCGTCCCTACGATGCGGTGCCGGTAGTCGACGATGCGACGCGCGACCATCTCGGGTGGGTGGGCGACAATGTGTGCAAGCTCGTCGCCACATGCGCCGCTGCGCTGGATGCACTCTCTGCAGGCTCGTTCATGTACCATGCGTTCTCGAGAGAGCTCGTGGGTGACGCGACTTTCGACGGCCTCGTAGTCGATGTGGTCCAGGTGGCGCGAAGCGCGCGATATGGCATGGGCCACGGCTACGTCGGTGAGTGCGTCGTATGCCTCCGCCACGCGGTCTGGTCCCGTCACGTTCATGGAAAGCTCTTCTCGTTCGTGCGCATAGAAAGCCTCGCGCGCACTGGTGGCAATCAGCTGCCATGTCCTGTCATCGTTCGGGTCGGGGTACGTTCGTTTGATCGTCGAGAGGTAGTATCTGTATGGGCATGCACAAAACTGCAGCACTGCCTCGTTCGAGAGATACCGCTTTGCCACTCAATCACCGTCTATCTCCAGTGACATGTCCACGGCCGTCACCGAATGTGTGAGCGAGCCCATCGAGACGATGTCGACGCCCGTATCGGCGTAGTCTGCTATGGTGTCTTTGGTTATCATGCCTGATGCCTCGAAGAGCGCCTTGTCGTGTCCCTCTTCCTTGAGTGTCGCGATGACCGTGCGGATCTCGTCGGGGGTCATGTTGTCCAGCATGATGATGTCTGCACCAGCGAGTGCAGCCTCGCGTGCCTGGTCAAGCGTCTCTGCCTCGACCTCTATTCGTTTCGAAAATGAGAATTCTCTTGCCTGTCGCACCGCCTCTGCGATGCCCATTAGCTTGATGTGGTTATCCTTGATGAGGAACATGTCGTCGAGGCGCCATCGGTGGGGGTCGCCCCCTCCTGCAATGATCGCCATCTTATCGAGCTGCGGATAGAGCGTCTTTCGCGTGCCAGCGACCTTTACGTGAGGGCCTGCCAGATCGACACAGGTGCGCGTTGCGGTGGTAATGCCGCTCATGTGCTGCAACACGTTGAGCACGGTGCGTTCGGCCGTGAGGATGTCCCTGATGTCGCCTTCAAGCGTGCATAGCGTCGTCCCTTCGTTGACAAACGATCCGTCGCTCACACAGAGCTGAGTGCGGACGTTGCATGTCGCCAGCAGGTCGCAAGCGACACACAGGCCGGAGATGTATGCATCTTGTTTCACGCGTATACGTGCACGCACCTTCCTGGGAGCGAGAAGCTCGGTGGTGATGTCGCCATATCCGATGTCGTTGTCCAGAAGCGTTCGCAGGGCCCCTATGTCCATGTGTATCAATGGCCCTTGCACGATATAACGATTTCGGTCTTATCCCGGCAACGCCCCGTAGTCGATCTCGAGGATGTACACCTTGTTACGTGGATTTGATGTGTCCTCGTATATGACAGTAAAGGCGTCGTTATTGAAGAACTTGTTCCAGTTGACCGGTACGCCAAAGCCGCCGCCGCGATAGGCTCCAAGCCATCCGCGCGTGGCCATGTTGTCCGATATGTAGACGTGGGTGATCCCGTAGCGCTCCCCTATCGTTTTTGTGAGCCCGAGGTCTGATGTCTTGTAGAAGTCGTATATGTCGTCCTGGACCTGTGCGGGCGCCTTGATGTAGTCGTTGAAGTCGATGTTGCGCAGTGGGAACAGTCCTCCGATGAGCGAACGGCCTGCGCATACACCGCTAATCATCTGTCCCGTATAGTAATCGGCCATGATGAGGTCGTTGCGCTCTGAATTCGCCTTGAACCACACGGCTGCGTCATAGTCCTCGATGAGGACGCCCGAATTCGTGATCTTGGTGTCCATGTCGTAATCGGGCACAGTGAATCCAGTAAGTGTGAAGTAACCGATGCATGCGATGAATATCATGAATCCATAGGCGAACGCACGCTTGTGCTTGCGCAGTTCCATGATGAACAGCGACGAGAGCAAAGCGAACGGTTGGGCGAGGAAGATATAGAATCGATATCCCTCGAGGGGCCGCACCGTCGTCTCCCACATGAGCCCGTATTCGCGCACGATGGAGAGGATATTCTCGCTGAAGACCTCATAGAGCATGAAGATCGTCCAGAGGATGAGAAATGTCTCGAAGGCATTGTTGAGTATGAAGCTCGTACTCTTCTTGTCGGCCTGGTAGGCGAACAGCAGGGGTATGAATATGATGGCGAGCACGCCGAGCAGCGCATGCGTGGTGAGGAATCGCTCCGCGATATCGCGCAGCCCTATGGCAGCTGACGCGTTCGTCGCTATGAGCGAGGTCGCAACGACGAGCAGCGCAAACGATGCGAACGTCAACAGCGGGGGCGCTCCATGCCAGCGCCGTGCCAGCGGTGCGCCGATGACGGGGATAGCAAGAAACACGAACAGGACGACGACAAGGCTCACGATCGCAAGATAGCTCGGAGAAAACGAGCTCTGGTAAAAGATGAACGTCTTCGTCCAGGCGCCGATGTTGCCTGCGTTGTGCGTGAAGAACGTGGCTATGGCTCCTATGAGCAGGGCATCGAGCATGGCGACGATGAGCGCGAACGCGCGCGATGTCTTGAACGCCGTAACGAAGAGGAACGCGGCTATGGCGGCAAGCATCGAGACGACGGGCGTCGTGACGGTCTTGCCCGCGAATATGCCGCACAAGGCTGATAGTATGATCGTGAGCACGGCTATGTGCCACGGATTTGACGTCGTGTCCCTGTTGACGTATGAGAGGCGGTCGACGAGAAGGTAGCCGAAACCGATGAATCCGAGTATCATGAACGGCGCGCCGTAGGCGGTGAGGTGAGAGCCGAACGTCTGGAGCAGCGTGGATGTCGTGATGATAAATATCCACCAGTAGAACAGGAAGTCGGGCAGCCACCACCAGCTCGAGATGATAAGGCTCAGCACGAGGGCGATGGCGGTGAACTTGAGCTCATTTCGCACGGGACGCCTGTCCAGCTTGAGCGCTATGAGATAGAGGAGCATGAGACCCACCGTAATGAAGAAGGAGAGGTGTGTGAGGAAGTTGATCCCAAGCAGCACCCCTATCCCGAGCGCCGCGTTGCGCGAGAACCCGTATCGCTGCCGAGACAGGTAGACGAGCACGATGGGAATGATCATGAGCGTGATCACCTGCGGGTCGGCTATGGCGCTGTACAGTATGAACGAAGGCGTGATGGCGAGGATGATGAGTGCGATGCGTGCCACCATCTTGTCGTACCATTCACGCACAAGGAAGTAGAATGGAATGGGTGTGAACGCCTCGATGAACGGTACAATGCAGGTCATGACGGTGGGAAGGTCCATGCCCGAGATGACCGAAAGGCCTGCGAATCCTACCATCGAGAGGGGCGGATACCAGAGCGGGACATCGCCGTAGGGGATGTATCGTATGTCAGGTATGGGCAAAGAATGGTAATCGAGGATGTGCTGAGACATGCAGATCCTGTACCAGACGTCGCCGAGGAAGACGGGGAGGTGGCTGTCCATCTCGAGCTTCGGGGCCAGGCGTATGAAGACGCCAAATCCGTAAATTATCAGGATAAGGAGTATGTCGTGGTCTTTGAGCCATTGTAGGAGGGGTTTGCCTTTCATGCGTTATTCCGTCCTTATTGTGTTAACAGGTCCTCTATGTTGGTGGCATAGATGTCCGGATTGTCCTCTGCCGTTCCCGTCTGCATGCCGTCAAGGTCGTTTCGCCAATCGACCCACACGATGTATGTGGCATATACCTCGGGGCGTTCCTGATCGAGGACAGATGTCGTTACCTGGCGAATCGTACCGCTCTCGATATCGTTGAGGTAGATGTCCTTGTTGCCGTTGCGGTCGTCCTCCCAGACGATGTACTGTCCGTACACCGATGGATTGATCTGATTGGTGGGGCTGCTTGTCACCTGGGTCTGCACATTCGTTGTCAGGTTGTACCTGAAGATGTCCCAGTTGCCGTTTCGATTGTCCTCCCAGACGACAGTATCGCCATGGATCGATGGATTGAACTTGATCGATCGTCCGCTTGTGATCGTGCTTTCGTTACCCGTGGTGATGTCGTAGCTGAAGATGTTGAACTCCCCAAACCTGTTGTCGAGCCATATCACCGTATCATCGTAGATGCGTGGTGAGGTCTGGAATGGTTGCAGCTCGGGGTCGTCCATGCTGATGCGCTCCTCGCTTCCTTTCTCGATGTCGTACATGTAGATGTCCGAGTTGCCGTTGCGGTCGTCCTCCCAGACGATGACCGAGCCGTAGATGTCCGGATTCGTCTGATTGAACGGATCGTTTGTGATCCGTGAGGTCGTGCCGCTCTCGATGTCGTACATGTAGATGTCCCAGTTGCCGTTTCGATTGTCCTCCCAGACGACCTTGCCCTGCCATGTGCGAGGGTGGCGCTGATCGTTAGGGCTGTCACTTAGATTCACCTCGTCCGACGAACCGAGATATTTGATGAAGATGTCCCAGTTGCCATCCCTGTTGTCTTCCCACAGGAAAAACGTCCCAGACCCCTCCATCTCCCCCATCACTGGATTGTTCTGGTATGCGAGGCTGCGTGTCACGGGAAATGTCAGGTCTCCTGTTGGTTCTATGGCCGTCTCGTCAAGCGCATAGACGGTAAGCGCCGTTATGACGAAAATGCCGACGAAGAGGGTGAGTATGCCTCGCCCCCCTATGGGCAATCGCCGCTGTTTGCTTGATTCCCTCTTTATCTTCGACCGCTGGATGAGTGAGACACCGATGCCCATCACCGAGAGGAATCCGATCACGAGCAGCGAGAACACCATCTCGTTGCGTGTTATCTCGTTTTGGGTAAATGATGTGTACTGGTATATGGTGCCAAAGATGCCACAGGCCAGGATGAAGACGATGAGATGGTTCCATATATAGTTGAATCCCCTCGTGTATGCGCTGATGACGTTGCCGGCAAGCGCTGCGAGGATACCTATGTAGAGCAGTGGGAATGAACCGTCAAAGAAGACGGTGAAGACGTAACGCACCGATTCCCAGTTGAGGTAGGGCACCATGCCCCATTTGATGTTCTGGAATCCATTGTAGGCGCCATACGCAGCGATGACGAGCGCTACGCTGTAGGCGATGAGCTTGATCCTTCTGGGCGTTATGCGCTCCCTGACGTAGTCGTCGACGCCAAACCCCTTGGCAAAGAGGTAGATGCCGACGATCGAGAACGTCGAGAACCACCCGTACTTGGTGAACTCGGGAAAGAGATAGGTGAACGCATAGATGAGGATGATGATGCCGGGCAGCCCGAGAAGCAACCCCGAGACCTTGCGGTCCTCCATCATGCGCTTGAGGTAACGGTGGAGGATGAAGTAGGTGTCCTCCAGGCTCTCGCTTTGTTGCACCGTGACCCGTTCGATGGACACGAGCAACAACTTCGATTGGAGTATGGGAAGGATGTTCTCGTCCTCCCTGCCGTCGGTCACCAGGATGGTGTTGCGGGTGTCATAGAGCGAGATAATCGTGTCGAGCTGCTCGGATATGACCATGTCCGATGTGACGCCGACCTGCTTGTCGCCCGTCACACATGCAACATAGACCTCGCGCCCCTCGGCCTCGAGCTGGTCGTAGAGCTTGATGCAGTGGAAAAGGACGTTGGTGTCAGATTCCGTCGGGTCCTTAACCCCCAGGGCAAGCGCAGTATCCATAAGTGCCTTTTTTCCCAGAATAGGACCATTTATGCCTGTTTTATCTCCAATATCGTTGTCTCTGTCGACACCGAGAACGAGAATTTTTTTTTCCACGCTTTATCCCCTTTATATGCGGCAATCGTAGTGTTTTCTATAAATGATTGTCTATAAAAAGTTTCTCTTCTTGTAGAGGACTGCAGGTATGCATCCATGCCGGTCGATAATGGCCCACTCCCTCAAAAATGCGACTCATGGCGGCAATGCTATCGAGCGGTCGTATGCATTGAGTATATAAATGGCGCATGACCGCGTGGTCACTGCGCATTGAGAATGAACAAAATCAGGAAGACATGGAGTGTATTGCTAAAGGAAGTTGGATTCCTGTAGAATCCGTACTTCCTCGGTGCTTAGCTTCTCGCCGCTTATGAATCGGTCGTAGAGATCCTTTGCCTGGACGTTGATCTCGTCCATCATCTTCTTGTTCTCTCTTTCCTTTTCCTTCGTACGGCGGACATGCCCCTCAGCCTTCTTCTCGCCAATCTTGTCCCTGTGCCTGTTCATCTGGTCGCGTATCTTGCGAAGCTCGGCATAGGTGTTGTTGAGCACGGACTTCTTCGCTAAAAAGTCCTGGTGCGCTTTGTCCGCCACCTTCTTGGTCTCGGATGCGCGCTGAGAGTAGTATGTTACCCGTTCGTGGTATTTAGCTGATTCCTGTGAGAATTCAACAACCTTCTCGTGTTCGGCATCGATATCCTTACGAAGCCCGGATATCTGTTCGCGCAAGCTCTTGATCTTGTCACGCGTCTCCTTTGAGAGCTTCGTGGACTCAAGGTCCTTGCGCATATCGGCTATGTGAGTAATGAGCTTATTTTCCTCTTTGAGAGAGAGGACTGATGTTTCAAGTTTCCATTCCATCTCATCGATGCGCTTTTGCAGCTTGAATGGATTGGGAGAGGAACTGTCCTCATCGGTAAGTTCCTTCTTGATGCCCTTGAGCTCATCCTTTAGCTTAGAGAGTTCTTTGCGCTTTTCATCGCGTCGCTCCTTGTAGGCGGCAACTTCCTTGTTGGCCTCGTCTCTCTTTTCCTTAGCTTCCTTGAGCTGAGCCAATAACTCCTTGAATTGTTTATTGTTTTCATCTCTCTTTTTGATGCTTTCTTCTATTTCTGTCTTGAGAATATCGATTTTGTCTTTGAGCTCCTGATGTGATGTCTTTAATGTTCCAAGCTCTTTGTATAAGTCGTCTTCCAACTTGACTCCCCCGTAGAATTAGTCATACTTTATGACATCCCTTTTTATATTTTACCGTCTCGGACCCGTGTACCTCTTCATACCATCCCTCTGGGAGTAGTTAATTTTTTATAATAGCCGGCATTATGTCTCGATGGTGTTCTATGATGTATCTCGTTCTCGGCCTCGGGACAGTGGGCTTTACGATCGCCTCGGCGCTCAAGGAGCGCGGGGAGACCGTAACGATCATTGAAAAGGAGGCCTCACGCGTCAAGGAGCTCAAGGAGAAGGGATTTGCCGTCATCGAGGGCGATTTTTTCTCTGCTGCCTCGGCTGTGCGCAGGACGATTGAGCAATCGAGCGTGATCTTCATCCTTACGGGCAAGGGTGAGACCAACAGCAAGCTTCTCACCTACGTTTACGACCTCAATCCCTATGCGTTCATCGTGGTTAGGGCCACGCGGCCCAAGGATGTCAAGGAGCTCAAGTCTCGCGGCGCAGGTGCTGTGATCACGCCCCAGACGGCCATGGCAGAGGTCGCATTGCAAAAACTCCATTCCATAGAGCGCATCGAGCGAGCGCGACGGCTGAAACAGGGACTCAAGCGTGGAGAACGCCTCGGCATCATCATGCACGACAATCCCGACCCCGATGCGATCGCGTCCGCCATGGCGCTGCAAAAGATCGCCGACGAACAGGGGGTAAGTTCGGACATCCTCTATGGCGGCAACATCGGCCACCAGCAAAACAAGGTGTTTGTCAACCTTCTTGGCATCGACCTTGTGCGCATCGACGAGTACAACAAATACCTCCTGAGGGGGTATGACCGCCTGGCGTTCGTCGACCTTTCATCAGATGCGAACACGAGCATACTTCCGTCCGACATCACGCCCGATATCATCATCGACCACCATCCAAAAAGCGGGGACTATTCGCTCTCGGTGGAGGACGTGCGAAGCCACATAGGCGCCGTCTCGACGATGCTGACAGAATATCTC
>DSAJ01000153.1 GCA_011372835.1 Methanomicrobia archaeon
CCCCATGCCCCCGTAACGACGATGCGATAGATTTAAATAGGCTTTTTGCATTATTATGCACAATGTCACGTCCTCAAAAGGAACGCATCGTTGAACAGACACCGCACGTGGTCTACTTCAAGCCCAAGGGCGTCCCCCTCATCCACCTGGATGAGGTCGTCCTGAGCATCGATGAGTATGAGAGTCTTCGACTCAGTGACCACTGTGGCCTTACACAAAACGAGGGTGCGTCGCGCATGGGCATACACCAGTCCACGTTCCAGCGCATCCTTTCCGGAGCTCGCCAGAAGGTTTCTGAAGCCCTCGTCACAGGCAAGGCGATCAAGATCGAAGGCGGCACCTACCGGCTCCCAGAGGAGGTCCTGCAGGGTTCAGCGCGTCCCGGACCAGCACTCCGCGGTACGAAGGGTGCGCCGCTACGTTGCATTTGCCTGGAATGTGGCAATGTCGTAGCACACAAACGTGGGGTGCCCTGTATGAACATGACATGCCCCGAGTGCGGTTCGCAGATGATGCGTCACGACGAATGAAGGTGTATAACCATGAAGATAGCCATAACATCACAAGGGAAGGAGCTCGATTCACAGGTTGAGCGAAGATTCGGTCGAGCACCGTTTTTCATAATTGCCGATACCGATGAAGACAGCAATGAAGCTGTTGCAAACGAAGCTGCCCGTGCTGGCGGCGGTGCCGGGGTCAAGGCCGCTGAATTCTTGATACAAAAAGGTGTCACTAAGGTAGTAACAGGAAATGTGGGCCCAAACGCGTTTCAGACCCTCTCCGCCGCCGGCGTTACCATACTGACCGTATCGGGCGGCTCGGTCCGCGATGCGATCGAGAATGCCAAACACGGCTCTGACGACTCAATCGATTCGCCCACGGTGGGTTCCCACCATGGCATGAGATAACCATAAAAAAGGGCAGAAGAAGTGAACTGTGTGACACACAATACGATCATAGGCAGTCTTGAACGCATATTTGGCAAACCATTTGTCGGCATCAAGGCGCATGCCACGCCCCAGGGGACGTCCCAGGCATGGCAGACATACTGTGCCGCTATCGATCAGTCGCTCAAGGATGGCGCTACGCGATATGTCGACATGGCCGCGACGAGATGTCATGGCGCGCGGTATGCGTTTGGCGTCATGCGCGGCAGCGAGGAGATGAAGGAGCTTATCGACCATCTGATGGATGATGACCGATTCCTCTCCCGGGAGGCTGCCCTCTCACGTCTCACAGCGCTTCCACGATTCACGACGAACATACGCACGATCGAGATATCAAAGGAGCTCGAACGCCCCGATGCGATCATTTCATACCTCACGCCAGTGGAAATGATGATACTCGTTCAGGCGTATGAGAAGGCAATGTCACGTTCGATACCGATGATGCAGACGGGGTTGATGCCCGTGTGCGGCTGTTGCACCGTGCAACCGATCATCACGAACGAGATGGCGTATTCGTTCGGATGCAAGGAATCCCGTGAATACGGGGGGCTCCCTGCAGACTCGATAGTGGTGGGGATACCGTTTTGCACCGTTGAAACGATGATAGATCATATTGAAGTGTTATATAGAAAGTTCAAGGAGAAGTGAAAATCATGAGGATAGCCATACCAACAGAACGATCGAAAGGAATGGATGCTGTCGTGGCCCAACATTTTGGCAGTGCGCCGATGTATACGATCTATGACACAGATTCGGGAGACGTCGAAACTATCGACAACACTTCCAGGCACATGGGCGGCACGTTGCTGCCGCCACAGCTGCTTCAGCAGTTTGACGTGGAAGTGCTTATCTGCAGAGGACTCGGCAAGCGTGCGCTTGCGATGTTCAATGACATCGGCATCGAAGTGTATACCGGCGCGCGCGACACCGTTCGCGATACGGTGGCACTGTGGAAGGAAGGTGGCCTGAGCCCAGCGTCGATGGACGATGCCTGCAGTGGCCACAATCATTAGGGGATGTAATGTGTGAGGATGAATGTGGAATGCGTACCATGCCTTCAACGCCAGGCTATCGAGGCCATGCGCATGGGACGCGTCGATGATGAGACGACAGAGCGTATACTACGGGCTGCTATCGGTGCACTGAGTGCTATGCAGTGGAATGAACGCCCCCCGATCCTTGCTCAGAGGATACACGCATTGCTGCGTGACCATCTGGGTTATGATCCATACTATGGTATTAAGAAACGCTGCAATGAATCGGCCCTCGAGTCGTATCCTGTCCTTGCCTCCACCGTTTCATCCTCTCAAGACCCGCTTGTAAGTGCTGTGCGCATTGCGATTGCCGGCAATATCATCGATTTTGGTCCCACGTCCGACTTTGACTTCGAGGGCACGGTGGAGAACTTCCTCACCCGGCCCTTCGCGCTCGACGGAACGCCCGAGCTCAAGGCATCGCTGGAAGATGCCTCCTCGGTCCTCCTCCTTGCCGACAATGCTGGCGAGATCGTCTGCGACAGGCTCCTTATCGAAACGATACACGAGACATATGGTGTCTCTGACGTGACAGTGGCGATAAAGGGCGGTCCCATACTCAACGATGCGACAGAGGAGGACTGGCGAGACGTGGGATTCAACGATCTTGGATACTGCACCCCCCTGCGTGTCGGCAACGGGGAGATGACATCAGGCATTCCCCGCGAATCCAATGCTTTTCGGCACGTAATGGATTCCTATGACACGATCATCGCCAAGGGGCAGGGAAACTACGAGATGCTAAGTGAGAATGAGGATATTTTCTTTCTCTTAACGCCCAAATGCCCTGTGCTTGCAGAAAGCGTCGGTGTCCCCGTGGGATCCCTTGTCTGCACCCGCGGTCAAAAAAATACGAGGTGAACACCATGCGGATAGCCATAGCAAGCGGAAAGGGCGGCACTGGCAAGACCACCGTTGCGACGGGACTTGCCCACAGCATCGGCGCGTGCACGTTGCTTGACTGCGACGTCGAGGAACCCGATGATCATCATTATCTTGGTATTTCACTCTCGAAGGTGTGTGACGTGACGGTACCGACGCCCTCCATCGACGGTGATCTGTGCACGCACTGCGGCGATTGCTCGTCGTTTTGCCGGTATAATGCTCTGGCAGTGCTCCCAACCGATGTGCTCGTCTTTCCCCAGATGTGCAATGGATGCGGCGGATGCTCGCTCGTCTGCCCGGTCGATGCGATCGATGAAAAGCCTCGCAGGGTCGGCATCATCGAGGGGGGCACCAAGGGGCAACTCACCTTTTTCAGAGGTCTTCTTACCGTTGGAGAGGCTAGGGCGCCACCCGTGATCCATGAGCTCAAGACGCGCGCCAAGGACGATGCGCCTGTCATCCTTGATGCGCCACCCGGAAGCTCGTGCCCCACCGTCGAGGCACTCGAGGGATGCGACTACGCCATTCTCGTCACAGAGCCGACACTTTTTGGCCTCCATGATCTCGAGATGGTCATCGGCCTGGCCAACGACATGAAGATGCCCTACGGCGTCATCGTCAACAAGCACGGCGCGGGGGACATCGATGTCGATGACTACCTCGCCAATCGTTCCATCCCCGTCATCGCCACGATACCGCACAGCAGGGAGATAGCGGTGGCAGGGTCTAACGGCATACCGCTTTCTGCCATGTCCGACCAGTGGCGAGACATGTTCGTTGCCCTCTTTGACACGATTCGAACGGAGGTGTCCTTATGAGGGAGATAGCCGTCGTGAGCGGAAAGGGCGGTACGGGCAAGACGACGGTCGCCGCCTCGTTCATGTCGTTTGCTCATGAGTGCGTCATCGCCGACTGTGATGTCGATGCCTCGAACCTTCCCATCTTCCTCACGCCGCGTTCCATCGAGCAGACGCCCATCGTTGGCTCGACCGTGGCCGTGGTCGATAGGGACATGTGCAATTCCTGCGGAAAGTGTTTCAATGCGTGCAGATTCGATGCCATCGACGGTGCGCTCGCAATCGACGAGCAGCGCTGCGAGGGGTGCGGCGTATGCGCTTATGTATGCCCTACTGATGCCATCACCATGGAGGAGCGCGTGGCCGGGACACTCCATAGATCAACGACGCGATTCGGCCCGTTCATCTACATGGACATGCGCTATGGGGAGGAGGGTTCGGGCAAGCTCGTCACAGCCGTTCGCGAGAAGGCTCACGAGGTGGCAGAGGAGTCCGGCGCCGAGACGATCATCATCGATGGACCGCCCGGTATCGGATGCCCCGTCATCGCATCCCTTACTGGTGCCGATCTTGCGCTTGTCGTATGCGAACCCACGCTTTCGGGAAAATGGGACCTCGAACGCGTATCGGAACTTGCAGGCTCGCTATCCGTACCCACCGCTGTCTGCATTAACAAGTACGACATCAATACCGACATGACCGCCTCCATCACCGAATGGTGCGACAGCAACGGTATCCCCGTGGTGGGCAAGCTGCCATACGACATCGATGTCTACCGCGCAATAGCAAATCGCAAGACGCTTCCTGAATACGGCAACGATGTGCTCACATCCGCTCTTGTCGACGTATGGGATTCGCTTGCGGGATTGCTCGACTCACAATGATCGCGGCGCATGTCGCGATACGACTTTTTTACTACTTTTACAATAGTAATAGTTTGAAAAACTATAAAATGACTAGATTTATATATTTTTTTCACGATATACATACGGAGGTAATCATGTTGGAGGATAGTAGGATTTCGTATCACGATTCAGTGAAGAAGATGTACAAGAAGGTCCACGAGGACGGCATTACGAACGTCTGGGACCGTTATGAGGCCCAGGGGCTTGGTGCCCCTGACCGCCGTTGCCCCTTCTGCATGGGCGGCAACAGATGTGACCTGTGTTCAAATGGCCCTTGCAGGGCCGATGCTGAAAAGGACAAGCGGGGTGTGTGCGGTATCACTGCCGATGGCATGGCCATGCGTATGATGCTGCTTCGAAATGTCATGGGCGCTTCCACCTATCAGTATCATGCCGACCAGACCATACGGACCCTTCGTGCCACGGCCAAGGGCAAGACGCCCTACGCGATCACCGCATCAGACCGGCTGCACACGCTTGCCGAGCGTCTTGGCGTTGACACGTCTGGGTCGGATGAGGACGTTGCGCTCGCGCTTTGCGACTACATTGAGGAGGAGTTCGAACGCCCGCACTACGAGGAAAGCGATATCGTGCGCCGCCTCGCTCCTCCCGAGCGCCAGGAGAAATGGCGAGAGCTCGGGATATTCCCTGGCGGCATCTACGGAGAGATGATGCAGGCGACAAGCTCGTGCCTGACCAACGTTGACGGATATTATGTCAGCCTCGCCCTCAAGGCGATGCGTCTTGGTATTGCGATGGCATACCAGAGCCAGATCGTGCTCGAGGCGTGTCAGGACGTGCTCTATGGCGTTCCTAAGCCGCACACCATGCGCGTCGATCTTGGCGTCCTCGACCCCACCTACGTCAACATACTTCCCAACGGTCACGAGCCGTTCATGGGATTTGCCCTCGTCCAGGAGTGCAGAAAGCCCGAGTGGCAGGAAAAGGCGCGCGAGATGGGCGCCAAGGGCATACGCGTCATCGCCAACATTGAGACGGGCCAGGAGATGGTCCAGCGATGGGAGACCGATGATGTTTTCTACGGGTACACCGGTAACTGGATCATGCAGGAGGCGGTACTCGCAAGCGGATGCGTCGACCTGTTTGCCGCCGACATGAATTGTTCGCTGCCTGTCGACCCGCTCTATGCCGAGCGCTACCACTTCAAGCTCGTGCCGGTAAGCGACCTCGTCGCGTTCGAAGGGGTCGATACCCGCATCAACTACGTGCCCGAGGAGGCTGCTGGCCAGGCCGGACAACTCATCGAGATGGCACTTGAGAACTTCAAGGAACGAAAGGATCTCGGCGGTGCCGTAACGGAACTGCCGATGAGCGAGGCGATCGTCGGATTTTCCACCGAGAGCATCCTAGAAGCGCTTGGGGGCACGCTCGACCCGCTGCTTGATGCCATCAAGGACGGCTCCGTCAGGGGCGTCGCAGGTCTTGTTTCCTGCACGACCCTTCGTGACAAGGGACAGGACACCCATAGCGTGGAGGTTGCAAAGGAGCTCATCGCAAACGATATCCTCGTGCTCTCGCTAGGGTGCGGCAACGCGGCAATGCAGGTCGCTGGACTCTGCTCTCCTGACGCCCTCGAGATGGCAGGGCCTGGATTGAAGAAGGTGTGCGGGGCCCTCGGCGTGCCGCCTGTGCTCAGCTTCGGCACGTGCACCGACACGGGCCGGCTTGCCGATCTGTTGCTTGCCGTCTCCGAGGCCCTCGGCGTGTCCGTGCCAGAGCTGCCCGTTGCGGCAGTGGTTCCAGAGTATATGGAACAGAAGGCCACGATCGATGCCATCTTTGCACTGGCGCTTGGGCTATATACATACGTGAATCCCGTGCCGCCGATTACTGGCGCGCCCAATCTGGTACAGTTGCTCACTGATGACGTCAAGGGTGTGACCGGCGGTGTCATCGACGTAGAAACAGATGCCAAGAAAGCAGGACAAAACATCCTTTCACATATCGAGGCCAAGCGAAAGGATCTAGGCATTTAAGGGTCTATGACCCTTTTTCCCTTTATTTTTCTTCCCTTCTTTTGATGCCCATGTAGAAGGCGCACTGCTCGCGCCACTGGCACGTGCCGCATACGCGATTCACGTCCTCCATCGTTTCGAACCGTGCCCGCGTAAGCTCTATGGCGTCGCGCTCCTGCCAGGAGCTGCCTTGCGACGCATGGATCATCTCCAGCACGGTATGGTCCATCCTTACCACTGATTCACCGTATCTGGTGCACCGTTGACCGTCGTTGTGGGGGCATGCTTCGCAGATCTCATCAAGCGAATCAATGAGCGTTATCTCTGGATTCATGTGCAGCTGGGCTATTACCGTCGCCATGTGCTTTATGAAGACATCAGAATAACCGTAACCCTGAAACCCCTGTATGCATAGGAGATGATGTGCTCGTATGCGCATGGTGGGGCGTATGACCGGAACTATTTATAGCTTTTTATGGTCATGGATGGGCGTTTTTGACGCACACTCGTTGCCACGCACTCGCCCCGATGTGCTCTGAGCTGGTGACGACGATGTCAGGCAGCACTCTTCAGTACGTTCGCAAAGGCCTCAAGCTCGGATGCGTGAGCACCCTTCTTGACGTCCTGCTCACTGAACGTTATCTGCGCCAGCGGTGTCTTTCCCGCATGCTGTGCCATGCTCTCAAGGGTCGAGGTGTCGCCCGAACCCTTCATTGTACAGAAGTACGCCACACTGGGCAGGAGCATGCGCATCTGTGAGATATATGCCAGAACGGGCGCAGACATCTTTCTGCCCCATACGGGCGCCCCCATGATGACGAGGTCATAGGTCGATGGGTCTTTTTGTGGTGTGCGTATGGGCGCTTCCTTGTTGCGGACCACATGCCATACCGAACGGATATACCCAATTGTGCCGGACCTGTCCGTGGGGTCGATAATCTCCTCGATATTTGCATCCATCAGTGAGGCCAATTCCTGGGCCACGCGCCTGGTGATGCCAGAGCGGGAGTAGTAGACTACGAGAACATTCATGGTCATCATACCACCTATGCATCGCCGACATAAAAAACTAATAGAAAAAAGTGAGGGACTAGCGTATCTGTCCCTCGCCGAAGACGATCCATTTGGTCGATGTTAGCTCCTCGAGCCCCATGGGGCCCCGTGCGTGTATCTTGTCCGTCGAGATGCCTATCTCGGCACCCAGACCGAACTCAGCACCGTCGGTGAAGCGTGTCGAGGCGTTGACGTAGACTGCCGCTGAGTCGACCTCTTGCAGGAAGCGCATCGCACGCACGTGATCGTTGGTGACGATGGCGTCGCTGTGGTGCGACCCGTACATGTTAATGTGTTCTATCGCCTCGTCGATGTCAGCAACGACCCTGATCGAAAGGATGAGGTCGAGGTATTCGGTATACCAGTCGTCCTCGGTCGCCGGTTCTATGCCGAGCAACACCTTGACGGTCTTGTCACATCCGCGCATGGAGACATTGTGCTCATCCATCTTGTCCCTCAGCGAGGGAAGGAACGTTTCTGCCACACCCTCATGGACGAGCAGCGTCTCGATGGCGTTGCACACACCTGGCCGCTGGGTCTTGGCATTGACGGCGATAGCGAGCGCATCATCGAGGTCTGCCTTGTCATCGACGTAGACGTGGCAGACGCCCTTGTAGTGTTTGATGACCGGCATCGTTGCGTTCTTTGCGACGAACGTGATAAGCCCTTCGCCGCCACGAGGGATGATGAGGTCGATATGTTCGTCAAGCGTGAGCAGTTCGTTGACGACCGTGCGGTCGGTCGTGTCGACGAACTGTACCACGTTTCTGTCAACACCCACCTCCTCGAGGGCTTCCCTGATGACGGTGATAAGCGCACGGTTGGAGTGTATTGCTTCGGACCCACCCTTGAGTATGGTCGCATTTCCCGATTTGAAACAGAGCGCAAACGCATCGACCGTAACGTTGGGCCGTGCCTCGTAAATGATGAGGATAGTGCCAATGGGCACCTTCATCTTTCCCACAAGCAACTTGTTTGGAAGGCGTTTCATGCCTTCCACAGCGCCGACGGGGTCGGGCAGCGCTGCGACCGAACGCACACCATCTGCCATGCCCTCGATGCGTGCCTCGGATAGCGACAATCTGTCGATCAGTGCATCGGAGAGTCCACGCTTCTTGCCCTCAGCGACGTCCTTTTCATTCTCCTTAAGGATGTAGTCCCTCCTCTCGACAAGCCGCGACCCAAGTGCGTGCAATACTTCGTTTTTCGTGGCTGTATCAAGAGTCGAGAGCATATACCATGCCTTCTTCGATTGCTTTCCCAAATCATCTGCGTAACTCATCAAATATCCCCCCTGGTGGTATGAAAAGCGTTCCACACGGCTTGCCGTCGGCTATCTTCTCGATGCACGAGGTATCAAAGCCGCTCGCTATCGTTACCGGTACTCCGTGAAGCAGGGCACGTTGGGCCGCCTGTATCTTCGAGTTCATCCCCCCGACCGAACACCGGCCGTTTGTCACGCCTGCTGATAGCTCGATGTCCCTTGTGATCTCACGAACCACCTCGAGCTTTTGCGCATAGGGGTCTATCGACGGATCGCTCGTGTAGAGTCCGTCGGTATCGGTGAGGAGGATGAGCATCTCGGCCCGCATCATCTGTGCCACGTAAGAGGCCAGATTGTCGTTATCGCCAAACTGGATCTCCTCGGTGGCAATCGTGTCGTTCTCGTTGATAATGGGGACGACACCGTACTCGAGGAGCGTGAGAATGGTGTTGTAGGCATTGTTGTAGCCTTTCTCCGAGAGTATGCCGTCTTTTGTGAGCAGCACCTGGGCGATGGTAATGTTTCGCTTATTGAACAGCTTCTCATATGTGTTCATGAGCTTGTTTTGCCCGATTGCGGCCGCCGCCTGCTTCTTTGCCATCTCATTTGGGCGCTTGGCCAGATTGAGTGTGCTGAGCCCCAGCCCGATAGACCCGGATGACACGACGATAACATGCTTTTTTTCATGGGCTCGTGCGATCTGGTCGGTAAGATTGTTTAGTGTCTCGATACGAATCTGATTCGTTGCGATGTCTGTTATAAGTGACGTGCCTAACTTGATCACATATATTCCCTTAGTCGCGGCAACAAGGACCACCTTCTACATTCTTTTGCAACGATTCCCGTCCTTACCTTTTAAGCATTTTGCTTTTGACCCGTGTTTTTCTGCTGTGTCACGACGCTCGCCGCCATGGGATTACTTTTTTAAATCGTTGTGATATTCACTGGAGTGGGTAATCACATGAACACAGATGACATCTACGTCTACACGGATGGCGCCTCACGCGGCAATCCGGGTGATTCTGCCAGCGCGTACTGCATAGTCCGCAACGACACCATATTGTATGAGGACGCAAGCTACATTGGCGTCTCGACCAACAACGTGGCAGAATACACCGCCGTCATCTTTGGACTTGAGAAGGCAAAGGACTTCACACGCGGTCCTGTCGTGGTCGTGTCGGATTCCCAGCTTGTCGTATTCCATCTTCGTGGAACGTGGAAGGTAAGGAAATCGCACCTGCGACCGCTGTATGAGAAGGTGCGGTCACAGGCCACCCACTTCTCAAGCGTGACCTTCACGCACGTGCGCAGGACAGACCCGCTCATCACGCATGTGGATGCGCTTGCAAACAAGAGGCTCGACGATGAGGCGGAGTTCTAGGTTACTTTTTACCTCTTTTCTTGGTCATGGCTCTCTCGTGACCGTCTTGCGTGGCGCATGGGACACGAAATAATTTATATCGTGCGGTACTACCTACTGTATCGATTCATGAAGTGATACAATGGAGGACATCTGTGCATTCGCCCTTGAACGGGCACGATCCTCTGCCGACTACGCAGAGGTCAAGGCTGAACGTAACTCGCATAACGAGTTCGTGCTAAAGAACGGCAAGCCCGAGGTCTCCGGGTTCGACAAATCGCTGGGCATATCGGTGCGCGTGCTCGTTGGCGGGTCGATGGGATTTGCATCTACGAACAATCTCGACCGTTCAAACGTGACCGCGATCGTTGATGAGGCCTGCGCGATGGCCAAGGCTTTATCCGGCCTTGTGAAGCAACCGGTAAAGCTTTCACACGAGGATGGCCACGAGGCGTCCTACTCATCGGAGATGAAGAGGCCGCTTGCCGACGTCGGTCCTGAAGAGAAGCTTGCAGCACTTCGCGACGTGCATGCGGGGTTGCCGCAGGATGTTTCAGTAGCAGGTAGTTTTTTTGAGCTGTACGACTCGGTCACAGAAAAGCTCTATCTCAACTCCGAAGGGTCGCACATCAGTGCCGTGGTACCCCGCATTGGGTTTTTTGGGTTCCTCACCGTGCAGGAGAATGGCGAGACATCCCAGGTCATGCTCCAAAAGGGGGCATCCCGTGGATGGGAGGCATTGCGTGAGTGGGACCTCCAACAGTACGTCTCGGACGAGGCGCATACGCTGCAACGCGTGCTCACGAAGGGCCGTGCGCCGCCGACGGGCCCTGTCGATGTGATATGTGGGCCCGAGGTCACAGGCATCGCCACCCACGAGTCGTGCGGTCATCCGTATGAGGCTGACCGCATCCTTGGAAGGGAGGCCGCACAGGCAGGCGAATCGTTCGTCTCGCTGGACATGATGGGGCAGCAGATAGGCTCAGAGCACGTAAGCGTGATCGATGATCCCACGTTACCCCATTCGTATGGATTTTATCTCTATGATGACGAGGGCGTGCCTGCGCGGCCGCGTTACCTCATGAAGGGAGGCGCCATACATGAGTTGCTCCACAACCGCGAGACAGCAGGGCAGCTTGGCATTGACTCGAACGGTTCTGCGCGCTGCAACAACTACAACAGGGAGCCGATCGTGCGCATGGCAAACACATATGTAGAGGCGGGGGACTGGACAAGGGACGAGGTCATAGCCGAGACGAAAAAGGGCGTTATTATCAACTCGTTCATGGAATGGAACATTGATGACAAGCGCTACAATCAGCGCTACGTCTCCCGTGAGGCATACTACATCGAGGACGGCGAGGTGCGCCACCCTCTAAAGGCGGCCATACTCGAGGTGACGACCCCGACCTTCTGGTCATCCATTGATGCCGTGGCAGACGACATCGGCATGTTCGCAGGCAACTGCGGCAAGGGCGAGCCGATGCAGGGCATCCCCGTCTTCATGGGCGGTCCGACCATCAGGCTCAGGGACATACGCCTAGGGGTGGTCCAATGAATCCGTCAGACATCGTCGGGTCTTGTCGCGAACGGGGCGCAGACGACGTTATATGCCACGTCACGAATCTGCGACGCAAGCAGATCCGATTCGCAAACAACGAGGTCACGGCCTCGAAGCTCTGGGACAGCATCACCGCCTCCATCTTCCTTGCCAAGGATCGACGTGTCGTTGCGACCACGCTCAACGACCCAACGAAGCTTGACGAGACGCTGGATGAGCTCTTCTCAATCGCTGGTGCGATTGGTCCGTCCGAGGACTATCACGGCATAGCGGATGGCACGTTCACATACAAGGGCATCCCAGTCGAGACGGACATGCCCGATGATGAGCGCATCATAGGCGACGTCTTCTCTATCGCCGACGACTGCCGCGCGGCAGGCGTATACTACACCACCTCTGTCAACGACGAGATCGCCACATCATCAGGCATCCACGCAAGCGATGAGAGCACGTCATTTGAGCTCTCCGTACGCATGTTCGCCGACAAGAACGCCTCGGGCCATGCCGTTTCCTGTGCCCGCACGCTTCATGACTTCGACTATATCACGGCGTGCGAGAACGCTGTGGATATAGCACGCGATGCCCGCAACCCGGTGCGTGGTGAGGAGGGGCG
>DSAJ01000074.1 GCA_011372835.1 Methanomicrobia archaeon
AGTATGAGTACTCAACGTCGGATGCCATCGTAGAGCAGATCATTCGTCCAACTGGCCTTGTCGACCCCCCGATCGTTACCCGTCCTACGAAGGGGCAGATCACCGACCTCATCGAAGAGATCCGCGCGACGGCTGAGGCTGGCTTTCGCGTGCTCGTGACCACGCTCACAAAGCGCATGGCAGAGGAGCTTACCGAATACTTGAGCGAACACAAGATCAAGGTGCGCTATCTGCACTCAGAGATCGACACGCTTACCCGTTCAGAGCTCATACGCCAGCTTCGTCTTGGCACGTTTGACGTCCTCGTCGGCATCAACCTTTTGCGTGAGGGCATCGACATACCCGAGGTCGCACTCGTGGCCATCCTCGATGCCGACAAGGAGGGATTCCTCAGGAACGAGACCTCGATCATACAGATCGTTGGCAGGGCGGCGCGCAATGTGGCCTCGAAGGTCATCCTCTACATGGATGAGGAGACGAGGTCGATCCGGCGTGCGATCGATGAGACGAACAGGAGACGCGCCATCCAGGCTGCGTTCAACGAGAAACACGGCATCGATCCCGAGACGATCTACAAGCCGATTGAGAAAAAGGCTGGCGATGTGCCTGACGTCAAGGGCGTGCCGCGAAACGAGCTTCCCGCAGTGATCGAAGAGCTCGAGGACACGATGCGCAAGGCTGCCGAGGACCTCGACTTCGAGCGGGCCATCCTGTTGCGCGACAGGGTCTCGAAGCTTAAAAGGGAGCTGCATTCTAGTCAATGACGCGCTCCTTCCATATGCCTGTTTTAAAGTACGCGACAGCGAACGCGGATCCGATCACGTTGCTTAGCGCCATGCCGATCCATATGCCTGCAGCACCGTACCCCAGAGATATTCCAAAGATGTAGGCAAGGGGTATGCGCAACACCCATAATCGGGACGATTCGATGATCATCGACGGCACGTTGTGCCCCGACCCGCGAAACGCTGCGTTGATGCCGCTAAACAGGCCAAAGAACGGGATCCCGATGAGGAAGTACGAGAGGAATGCCTTGCCTTCGGCGATCACCTCCGCATCCGATATGAAAAACGATACGATCGTACCGCGGAAGACGTAGACGAGCACCGCGCACGTCACGAGGATGGCAAACATCACCGTCGTTCCCTTGCGCACCGATTCCTCTGCACGCCGGGAATCCTGTGCCCCGAGGCTCTGTCCCAGTACGGTGCTGATGCCCGCACTTAGTCCGTTGATCGCGATGAAGATGAGATTGACCACCCTGTCCCCTATTCCGTACGCCGCCAGGGCTATGGTATCGTTGGGAAGCATTGCGATGACATACATGAGGATGAAGAATCCAAACCCCGTGGCGGATTGGCCGATGGAGGCGGGAAGCCCGATATGTAGTATCTTTCGCACCTTGGCTCTCTCGAGTTTGAGATGATGGGGCGCAAGCTTTAGGCCAACACGTCCTGCAAAGAGAAGGTAGAGCGCAATGAGCGTGGCGCATGACTGCGTGAGGACCGTTGCCAGGGCCGCACCTGCAATGCCCATCTCCGGAAAGGGCCCGATACCGAATATGAGGAGAGGGTCGAGGATGATGTTGAGCGTTACCGCAAAGCCGTCAACGAGCATCGGCGTTATCGTGTCGCCATACGCCCGCATGATGAATCCGAACGTGAACGATCCAAACATGAAGGGAAGGCCCAAGAATATGAGCCTCATATACTCTGTCGAAAGCAGGGACACGTCAGGTTCAAGACCTAGGGAGCCGACGATGAACGGGGAGATCATGAACCCGATAAGCGCTATGGCGGTCCCGATGAGCATCGAGATCGAGATGACCTGTCCAGCAGACTTTTCCGCCTCCTCTATGTTGTCCGCTCCCGTGTACTGTGACACGAGCGCAATGCCGGCACTGCCGAAGCCGAATGCGAATGATATCAAAAAGAAGATGATGGGCCATGATATCTGCAGGGCGGCAACGGCGTTGCGCGCATCGTCCAGTCGTCCAAGCCAGAATGTATCGGCGAGCGTGTAGGCGGTTCCCAACAAACTCGAGATCATGATGGGCCATCCGAGCAGGAACAGCACCTTCACAATGGGGCCATGGAGAATCTGGTCCTTGGACACCGAGCGCATAGTGCTACGATGGTAAAAATGTTTTTAAGGCTTATTATGGTGTGTGCCTGATGATCACGACATTTTGTGACCTCCCGACACACAATGTTTATTAACATATATGGGAAGCTCGGGTTGTGAATGGCAATGATCGTGAACTCAGCGCTTGAACTCATTGGAAAGACGCCAATGCTCAGGGTAAACAACCTCGCCACGCCTAGAGGGGTAACGCTCTATGTGAAATTTGAGAAGATGAATCCGGGTGGCTCGATAAAGGACAGGATAGCAAAGCACATGATCGAGTATGCTGAGAAAATCGGCGCCCTGAAACCCGGCATGACCGTCATCGAGGCCTCAAGCGGCAACACCGGCATCGGCCTAGCATGGGTCTGTGCGGTCAAGGGCTATCATTGTGAGATTGTCATGCCCGACACGATGTCGATGGAACGCAGGAAGACACTGCTCATGTTCGGAACCAAGGTCATCCTTACTGATGGAACAAGGGGCATGAACGGGGCGCAGGACCTTGTGGACGAGATCGTACGCCAATCGCCTTCTAAATACTTCACACCGAATCAGTTTGGCAACGCATGTAACATCGATGCTTATTACAGTGCAACAGGAATGGAGATATGGGACGATACGAATGGCGATGTGACCCACTTCGTCGGTGGCATTGGCACCACGGGCACGCTCATGGGCGTTACTCGGCGCCTCAAGGAGCTTGATCCCGCGATCGAGACGATAGGGGTCGAACCGTACCCTGACGACCCGATATCTGGATTGAAGAATCTTGATGTCTCCTACATCCCTTCGATATACGATCCGCGGATGATCGACAGGATGGTGCGCGTCTCCTTGAAGGATGCTGAGGACACGGCGCGATTGCTTGCGCTGCGTGAGGGGTTGTTTTGCGGACCTAGTTCTGGCGCCATACTATCTGCGGCGCTTGACCTGGCACGGGACCTGGACGAGGGCACGATCGTGGCTATCATGCCCGATGGCGGCGAACGATACTTGAGCACCGAGCTGTGCGATGATGAGCAGTGCATCGATTGCATCGAGCGTTATGGCATTTCGTGCTCCCTTGCAAAGGATGTTGTATAACCGTCGTACTTCTTGCTCATATATGTGATACGATTGCCTCGAGCGTGTCGCTTGTCGAGGCCCGTATGGGATAATCCACCACGGATGAAAGAGGTGTGTCAGAACGATTGATCTCCACAATCGTCACGGCATCTCCATGGCGGCTGCGCGCCAGAAGGGGGAGCGAGGCGAACGGTTGCACGACGGCAGATGTCCCGCATATGAGAAGCATGTCGGTCTTGACCATCTCTTCATGGCTCTTTTCAACGGTGTCGGCGGGGATGGGTTCTCCAAAGTGCACCACATCTGATTTCATGGGCGCAGCGCATGAGGGACAGAGGGGTGGGGTCTCCGCAACGATCGTTGGCGTGTGGCGATCGCGGCGTTCGCGCGCGTGGCACACTACGCATCGAAGCATCATGGCGTTCCCGTGGCACTCTATGACGCATTTGCTACCAGCCCTCCTGTGTAGGTCATCGATATTTTGCGTGATCGTGCACTGCACGATGCCCATGCGTTCAAGCCGTGCGAGCGACAGGTGACCGCGGTTTGGCCGTGCGGCCAAGAAGTCGTCATAGAGGGGATGCGTGCCATACCCCTCTCTCCAGTACCTCACAGGGTCTTCAGTAAAGACACGATATGCATCGTATGCACGTTCTTCGGCGGATGGGTCCTTGGTCCAGAGGCCGCGGGACCCCCTGTAATCCGGTATGCCCGACTCTGTGGATATGCCTGCGCCGGTGAGAGCCACGACATGCGATGAGGAACGCATCAGCTCTGCGACCTTGTTCGCAATCTCCATGACAATCACTCGTCGCACGATAATAAGGATTTTTCCTCAAAAAAGCCAACGTGCACGCTGCGTACGAACGTTTAAGAATACGTGTTCATTCGTTATGGTGGGTGAATGAAATGATAGGGAAAAACCCAAAAACTTCATGGAAAGAGTCAGCATATCCTGCGATCGATGATTCGTCCGCAATCGCTCCCACGGCAAGTGTCATTGGCAACGTGACGCTGGGGCGCCACATCAACGTGGCACCGGGCGCAAGCATACGTTCTGACGAGGGCGAACGAATCGTCATAGGCGACGAATCCAACGTACAGGACAACGTCGTCTTACACTGCCTTAAAGGCGGAGAGGTGGTCATTGGCAACAAGGTGTCGCTAGCGCATTGCGCCATCATTCACGGGCCCGTTACCATCGGTGAGGAAGCGTTCGTGGGATTCGGTGCCGTGGTGGCATCATCTCGCGTCGGACCACGGGCCTTCATTGGACACAACGCGACCGTAAGCGGCGTTACCATAGATGAAGGGCGATATATAGCACCGTCCACTGTGATCTCGTCACAGGTGCAGGCAGACGCCTTACCCGATGTTCCCGAGGACCTAAAAGGATTCAACGCCGAGGTCGTCGAGGTAAACTGTGCGCTGGCACGAGGGTACAGCGCCATGAGGGAAGAGTGAGCTATTTCTTTAGCTCCCTTGTCAATACGATAAAGATCATTGCGATGAAAAAGAAGAGCGCCCATTGGCTCCAGAATGGAAACTCGAGATGCGCCGTAACGGCTCCGACAAGGCTCCCTGATGTGGGTCCAAGGAGATAGTACGTTCTGATAATTATCTCCCCCACTAAGAAAATCGCTGTAAGAAGGAGCCAACGGGCCACTATTTCATCCATGCTACTACTCCTTTAGGCGTACCGCCGTACCATATACGAGGATCTCGGCCGCACCCGTTGCAACCTGTGACGTCATCATACGCACACCAACGACGGCATCTGCGTTCATCTTCTCTGCGTCCTCGAGCATGCGCTGGATCGCCTCGTCCCTGGCTTCCGTGATCATTTCAGTGTATTCCTTGAGTTCTCCGCCTACGAGATTCCTGAAGCCTGCGACAATGTCCTTTCCAAGATGCTTTGCACGGATCGTGTTTCCCCGAACAATGCCGATGACCTCGCCTATCTCTCTCCCTGGCACGGTGAACGTGGTCGTAATAATCATCTAATCACCACATATCTTATTATACGTTCATATAAAAGGATTTCTTAATTGTTGCATACGACGGACTGCACACACTACGGCCACATGGTGATGATACGAGCCCGATGATGTAGCAGCCACGATCCTTCCTCGCGTATCGTGTGGATGGGACTGTACCGGTGTGTGGCACCTCCCAGGGTATGAATATGGGGGATGCGTATCTCTTTGTGAAATCTTAGTTACTAGACAGGGATGCGAAGAAGTATTTTTGTCTTCACCTGAAAAAACGAAAGATTTATCATAATATCAAAGAAATGTATCGCACGTATGGGTGATACAACGGACGATACGGATGATCACACGTTCGAGATGCTTGACTCAGTGCCAGATATCAGGGTCAAGGTCGTGGGCGTCGGCGGGGCTGGCAACAACACCGTGACAAGATTATCACGGGAAGGCGCCCTCCCCTGCGTTGAGACGATAGCCCTCAATACGGACAAACAACATCTTCTAGCTTCGCAGGCCGACCAGCGAATGGTCATCGGGGAAAAGCTTACCGGGGGACTGGGGGCCGGCGGTGATCCCGCCAGAGGCCTCTCTTCTGCCAAGGAACACCGCAGCGGCATCAAGGACATGGTGCGCAACGCGGAGCTCGTCTTCGTCACCGCTGGCCTTGGAGGCGGCACGGGCAGCGGTGCCGCACCGTATGTGGCACAGTGTGCTCGCGATGCTGGGGCGCTTGTCATTGCCGCCGTGACGCTTCCATTCCATATGGAAGGGCCCCGAAGGCGCACGATCGCAAGGGAAAGCATTGCCGAACTTGAACGGGCTGCGCATACGGTGGTCACAATCGATAACAACACACTGCTCGAGCGCGCCCCAAACGAACCTATAGGCCGTGCGTTCTCGATGGTCGATGATGTGCTCTTCTCCATGCTTCGCGGCGTATCAGGCATTCTTACGACGCCTGCGCTCGTTAATATCGACCTCGCTGATGTGAAACAGGTGATGCGCGAGGGCGGCCATGCTGTTGTGGGTCTCGGTCGCGCAAAGGATGGAAAAAAGGGGAGGGAGGCGGTCAGGATGGCACTGGACCAGACGCTTTCTGACGGCGATTACCGCAGTGCCACCGGCGCCCTGCTCCACATTACCGGAGGACCCTCACTGAAGCTCGAGGAGGCACTTGACGCATGTGATACGGTACACACGCTCATATCACCGTCGATCAATTCAATATGGGGTGCATGCATCGATGAACGATTCGAGGACTACCTTCAAGTGATGACAATCGTGACAGGGCTTCCATCCCCGATGGTGGAGCACGAGGCCACAGATGATGACGGCCTTGTACATACTGGTATATAGATCCCAGTGTGACCGATCATCGAGACCGCCTGTTTTACCGGGCTTTTTGTACATGCTGTAAGGTCACCCTTTTCCCAACACGATCACATGCGATCGATGGCTACACTTGCCTGGAATGAGCCGTCATGCGCTAACCCACTACTATCAAAAAGTTATAAAAAGCTCGACTGCATGTAATGGTGGTGAACGACATGAAGGGGAAACAAAAGACCTGTGAGAACTGCAAGACCGATTTCGATATCCACAACAAGGGCCGTATCGTACTGGAATTTTGGCGCGATCCCAAGCATCTCGCACGGATGTACTTCTGTTCCCGCGCATGTTTCGTGTCGTTTCTCAAGGAGAAAAAGATAGTCTGAACCAGGGTATACCAATGGCACTATTCAACCACATCGCTCTTCGGGTGACCGATCTTTCCCGTTCCAAGCAGTTTTATGTTCGCTATCTGGGGCTTGCACCGCAGTTTGAACATCCCATCAGCGGACCCCAGTTCGAGACCGTGACGGGCATCAAGGGATTCGATGCGACGTTTGCGGTACTCTCAGATGGGAAAAACGAGGTAACGATCGAGCTTGTCGAGCTCTTGCCGCCTCTCGATGAATCACCTTCGTCGTTCAACCACATCGCGTTCCAGGTCGAAGATGTGGACGAGCTTTACGCACGACTTGCCCGTGACGGCGTCAAGACGATATCCGCACCGCTCACGCTCGTGCATGACAACGAGAAAATAAATGGCAAGCGCTTCTTCTACTTCCTCGATCCCGATGGCAACGTCATCGAGGCGTTCAATCCCAAGGACGACCTCTACTCCTCACATTAAGAAAAGATCTTCGTGAGCTCGCGTTCCCATTCGTTCTTGCAGGGACACGACACGTCGATGGCACTGCCATGGAGGTTGTATGTCTCGACCTGCTTCATTATCTCCTGCTCACAGCTGCCACAGTTGTGGATGCCCCGCTCCCTACCGACGGCGACGGGATGGGACATGACATGGGGGCCGATCTTGCGCACCTCGTTGAGGCACGATACGAGCGACCACAGATAGGGCGGCCGGTACGAGCGCTTCCGCCATAGCTGTTCCAAAGGTGTGTATTTATGGATGGAGACGGGATTTATCGAGATGACATCTGTTATCTTCTCTATCGCCCTGATGCTGTCGACGACATCGACCATCGCCTCATACTCCGTCATGAACGGGGGCTTGAGGAGCAGGTATGTCTTGACACGGCAATCAAGCGCATGTATGAGAGTTGATGCTGTCTCATAGTCCGCATACGTGAATCCCTTGTTGATGTAGTAGGTCAGCACATCGTCATTTGCTGATTCAAGACCCATGGCAACTTCAAGCGATATCCCCCCAAGGTGGTCTTTGATCTGCACCAACGCTTCTTCGTTCACGAACTCGGGTCGCGTTTCCACACAAAGCTCGTGTACATCAGACGATGCGACGATGTCTGCGATGCGCTTCACCTGGTCGGTGGTGAGCTCTTTGGTGTCAAGAAAGCTTCCCGACGTGAAGATCTTGACCTTGTCGACAGAGGGATCGAACGACTCAGCGAACGTCTCGACAATGGTTTCAGGAGTGAGGGAGGGACAATCCCTGGAGTATGAGCACATGTAGCACTGGTCATAGGAGCATCCGCGCGTTGGCAACACGATGGATTGTGCCGTTCCTATCATCTTTCCTATCCGTTCGGTGTTCTTCCATGAGGCCATACACCCCTCCTCTTCGCGTTATCGCTTAAAAATCTATTCTGACAAGCGGATAGCTATCAGAGCGCCGGCGATGAGCGTGACCGCACTTGCTGCGAGCATTACGCCGTGCGGCATGCCGGGGTAGAGCTTCCATACGGATGCAATCAGGAGCCCGATGATGAAGTAGTAGAACTTCGTAGGATAGCGGTTAAGGACGATCTCGATGCCGCGGGAGACGAACACGATGCCTACGATGCCCCCCAGTATGGGGGGGATGAGCGTAATGACGTCGAATTGATTGACCGCATCGATGAGTCGCCAGTAGACACCCATCACGACCAGGACGAAAGAGCCCGAAAACCCCGGCACGATCATCGCGGCAGCACTTGCGATGCCGGCGATGAAGAAAAGCACTATCCCCCCATTTCCAGAGACCGTCGCACCATTATCGGGGGCAAGAAGAGAAAGTGCGATGACGGAGACGATACCGGCGAGCAGAAACACAGCATGCACGGGTGACGGACGCATCTGTGTATGTTGTCGATAGACCACCGGTATGCTCCCTATTATCAATCCGCTGAAGAAGTATACCGTCGGATGCGTGAAGCTCTCGTAGAGATAGTCGATCACCGTCGCAAGCGCAGCGATCGCAATGAGGGCCCCTCCCGCCACATGGGCAAGGAACAAAACGTTTTCGCTTCTGTCTTGTCGCGTGCGAAACACACCGGATATGGCACCGATGAGCTGGTCGTAGATGCCAAGCACGACGGCAAGTGTGCCTCCCGAGACGCCTGGTATGATGTTTGCAATGCCCATCACCATGCCCCTGACCAGCAGAGGGGGGTCGAGGCGTATGCGGTGCACGAGGCCCATACGATGACTATGGCGCGTTGAATAAAAATATGTGCCCCGTTTATCCCCATGGACAAAAAATACTATTAAACGGCGCACACCACTGTGGTATATGGATGTTCGCACCTATTGGACACTTGTGCTCGTAGGGTCACTATCCCTCTCCCTTGTGCTCGTCTCATCCGTGTCATATTCGTTCCTTTCCTCAGAACAATGTCTTGTATCGGCACTCGATGAGAGCGTTGATCATGAAGCGTTCCTTACCTTGGTGGCAGAGGATGCTGGCTCGATCCTTTCCACGTTCGTCATGATGTCTGATGCAAACGAGCTCGCATCACGATTGCGCGAAGCGCTTTCAATTTCATGGGTCAGGCAGCAGGGGCGTATTGTGGTCTCTTCATTCCTGGACAGCATCGCTGGAAGAGGGGACCTTTCAGGGCAGGTGTCTATCGTCCCGCTGAGGCACACTCTTGCCGCCTACCTTGCCTCATCATATCCCCTGCCTGCAACGTACTTCGAACAACTCATACCCGCGACATTGCCTGTTTCACTCTTTCTCAATGGATCGGCCGTGGATTCGATACGTATCCGCTACACGGTCCTCTCGTACATGCGGTTGATGGGCATGGCGATCCTTGGCACCGTCGGCGTCATGGGGTACAAGAGAAATAAAGAACTACCGCTCTCTCGTGCGCTCATCCACGGAGGCACCCTCTCATGCATCGGATCGTTTATCGGCATGATGGCCATTGCCGCATACATCCGTTCAACTGCAGACGCATTGGGACATGCGTCTATATCGGCGTATGCTGATACGCTGGCTTCACACTATGTCGGCCATGTATGGCCTTTCATGCTCCTGCCCCTGGGCGTTTCGGTAGTGGGGCTTGCATGCCATGCGCGGCGCCGCCCCGATGTCACGGCATGATGATGTCGTTTGAGGGAATCGAGATCAGGTCTGAGTGTTGCCGTATGTGTCGTACGATGCGCTCTGAGACGTGTTCGTCCCAGAAGGGTGGTATTGGCCACGAGCCACGATGGCCTTGCAGCGCCTCTCTGAGATGCGCTGCGATGCGGGACGCCTCCATGCCAACAAGCGTATTTGCGCCATACTGGAGCGTGATCATTCGCTCGGTGTTCGTACGCAGCGTGAGGCAGGGCACGTGGTGCATGAGCGCCTCCTCCTGAACACCGCCAGAGTCGGTCAGGACAACGCGTGCATGAGAGAGGGCATACTGGAAGTCAAGGTATGTCAACGGTTCTATGATGCGAATTGAGGATGTTTTCTCCACCCATTCACGCATTCCAAGGTCCTCGAGCTTTTGGACCGTGCGCGGGTGGGCAGGGAAGAGCACGGGTAGGTCAGACGCAGATGCGCCCTCCAGTATCGAGCGGAGACGTTGTGGATCGTCAGTGTTTTCTGCGCGGTGCGCCGTGAGGAGCACATACTCATCCTCCTCTATCTCCGACGGGCGCGACATCTTAGACATGTTCGTAAGGAGCGTCTCGCACATGATGTTGCCAACGAGGAAGATACGTTCTTGAGGAACCCCTTCGTTGATGAGATTGAGGACGGCCGTCTCCGTGGGGGCGAAGAGGAGCTGGGAGACACGGTCCACGAGCACCCTGTTGATCTCCTCTGGCATTCGCATGTCATACGACCGGTATCCCGCCTCTATATGTGCGACAGGTACGTGGAGCTTAACGGCCGCAAGTGCAGCGGCAAGCGTCGAGTTCACGTCCCCCACGACGCATACGAGGTCGTAGTCTTGTTCCATGAGTATCTCCTCGATCTTCATCATGGTCTTTCCCGTCTGCACGCCGTGGGTGCCGCTGCCTACACCGAGGTAGTGGTCGGGCGTGGGGATGTCAAGCTGTTCGAAAAAGACCTGCGAGAGCGCCACATCATAATGTTGCCCCGTATGTATGAGATCGTATGATATGTCGTTTCTCTTGAACTGTCGTAGTAGTGGGGCCACCTTGATGAAGTTTGGCCGTGCCCCGACGACCGTGAGAATGTTCATTGCATACCACCTTTTCCTATGCCTCTGTATACCTTGTTCGGGATGGATGAACTGTCAAGGAAGTTCTTCCCGTCGACTACGGCACGAACGTCCGATCGAGCAAGGAGCGTTTCTACCCCCCTGTATGCTTCATGGTCCACTGCAAGGATGACGCAGTCGCAATTGAACGCTTCCTCGAGCGTTTTCACACTCTTGTACGTTGAACCGTCCACCGTGATATCATCGACGAAGGGGTCGTGGAACTTGACGGTCTCAACGATGCCCTGCAAATGGCGTATGATGTCAAACGAGGGCGAGTCCCTCGTATCCATCGTATTGGGCTTGTACGTCACGCCAAGCACCGTCACCGATGCGTCGTGTATCGTCACGCCGGCATGCGCCATCGCATCAAGTGCAAGGTAGGTCGCATGCACCGGCATGTACGAGTTGATCTGGCCTGCAAGTTCTATGAATCTCGTTGTGTGGCCACATTTTCGCGCCTTGTATGATAGATAGTAGGGATCGACAGGTATGCAGTGGCCGCCCACGCCCACCCCAGGATAATGTGCCATGAATCCCATGGGTTTGGATGATGCCGCCTGTATGACCTCCCATGTGTTGATGCCCATGTGGTCGAAGACGATGGACAGTTCGTTCACAAGCGCTATGTTCACAGCCCTGAACACGTTCTCAAAGATCTTCGTGGCCTCGGCCGTACGTATGTTGCTCACTGATACGATCGGAGCGTTGATGACCTTCTGGTAGAGCGCTGATACAAACGTCGTCGTGCGCTCGTCCATACCCCCTACGACCTTCGGTGTGTTGTAGATCGTGTGATGCTTGTTGCTCGGGTCTATGCGTTCGGGCGAGTAGGCGAGGAAAAAGTCGGTCCCCGCCGACAGGCCGGACGATTCGAGGATAGGCCTCATCACCTCCTCCATGGTCCCGGGGTATGTCGTCGATTCAAGTATCACCGTCTGCCCCTTGCGCAGAATCGAGGCGATGGTCTTCGTGGCGTTCTCGACGGGCCCAAGGTCTGGCACATGATTTTCTTTGACAGGTGTCGGGACACAGATGAGTATCACATCACATTCGGCGAGTCGCGCATGATCGGCTGTGGGAAAAAACGAGGTGCCCACCA
>DSAJ01000163.1 GCA_011372835.1 Methanomicrobia archaeon
GAACACCTGCGTGAGCTCCCTTTCCTCTTCCTTCCATCGATCAAGCCCGCCGTTGAGCACATAGACGTTCTCGACACCGAATCGTGCCAGAGAGTACGCCATCATCGTCTGTGCGAGCCCTTCTCCCATCTTGCTGAACACGCCCTTGGCAGTATAGACGGCCACAGGGGTGGAAGGTGTGATGCCGACCCTCTCAAAGTTGCGTGTCACGACCTCGTCGTCAACGTAAGCGCCCGGTCTGCCCAAATAGGGCACCCTGAGCAATCCTTCGTTAAAGTAGACTGCTCCGGGAACGTGTTCCTGGATATAGTCATGTATGTTCGGTTGAGCATCAAGGATACGAATATCCTTATCCAATCTATTTTCGAGCCATGAAGGCCCGATCAATTCCACGGTGGGTTCGTTCATTTCATCGCCTCGTAGTGATATGCCAGTATCGTTTTCCATCC
Source organism: Methanomicrobia archaeon (assembly GCA_011372835.1). GTDB lineage: Archaea > Methanobacteriota_B > Thermococci > Methanofastidiosales > NM3 > NM3. The sequence goes on from DSAJ01000163.1 coordinate 450, forward strand.
TTAACTGTTTTTTGTTTTCTCTCGATTGCAGGGATTGTTCTGCTAAAGATATTGGTCTTTTCACAAAAGTTGTTCAAGCGCAAATTTTGGGCAAATTATAAATTATGACGTTCTCTAAGGGATATGGTGTTTTTTTGATGTTGCGAAAGATTGTACTGGTCGGACTAGCGTTCATGGTCGTCTGTGCAAGCGGATGCATTGGTTCCTCAGACGGCGATGAGACGATCGTGATCGGCTCAAAGCTCTTCAACGAGCAATATATCGTCGCCCATATGGCCGCACTCCTCCTTGAGGAGCATGGATACAACACAGAGGTCCGTGAGGGTCTCGGCGGCACGCTCGTCAACTACGAGGCGCTCAAGAAAGGTCAGATCGACATGTACCTTGAATATACCGGCACGGTATATAATGTCATTTTCAAGCTTCCCGCACCCGATACCTGGGATGTGTCGACCATATACGCTGCTGTCGAGGAGAAGCTTATGGAGGAGGACTCCATATCGATCGCCGCGCGGCCCGGATTCCGTGACGACTACGCCATTGCCGTCTACGAGGATTGGGCTGTTACATATGGCGTGGAAACGCTTACCGAGCTTGGACTACATGGTGCCTCATTTAGTATAGGCACCGACCCCGAGTTCGCTTCACGACAGGACGGTCTCCCGCAGGTCGAAAAGGTCTACGGTTTCACGTTTGGCAGCGTGAAACAGATGCAACCAACGCTCATGTACGAGGCCATCAAGAACAACGAGGTGGACGCCATAAGTGCCTATACGACAGACGCACGTGTGGACATGTACGACCTTGTGCTGCTCGAGGACGACAAGGCCGCGTTCCCGCCGTATGATGCCATACTCATCACCCGTGCAGAGCTCGCCGACAACGATGAGCTCATGGAATCGCTTGCCATGCTCAACGACCTCATCGATACGGCCACGATGCGGGCGCTCAACTACGAATACGATGTTGAAAAGCGCGAGCCGCGCGACATTGCATACGACTTCCTTGTCGACCAGGGACTCCTCACGGAGTAATCCCTCCTGCCTTTGGGGATCGTTCCCGTGACCTCGCGACGCCTCTTTGACAAGATCCAGGGGATCACCATATCCCATGTGACAAAAAAGTACGGATCGATCTATGCAGTACGTGACGTGAGCCTTGATGTCATCGGCGGCGAACTGCTCGTCCTCATCGGTCCCAGTGGTTCGGGTAAGACCACCCCGCTTCGTATGGTGAATCGCCTCATCGAACCTGACGAGGGCAGCATATCTATCGACGGACAGGATATACGTGGCCATGACCCCGTCACGCTACGTCGCAACATGGGATATGTCATACAGCAGATCGGATTGTTCCCCCATATGTCCGTTCGCGAGAACATCGGCCTCATACCACGCCTCGAGGGATGGCCCCGTGACGATATCAATGCTCGAGTCGACGAACTGCTCTCACTTGTCGCCCTACCGCCCGAGGTGTTCTCCAAGCGTTATCCTCAGGAACTAAGCGGCGGACAGCAGCAGCGCGTTGGCCTCGCTCGCGCCCTCGCCATGGACCCCCCCATACTGCTCATGGACGAACCATTCGGCGCGCTCGACCCGATCTTGCGTATGCAGCTGCAAGACGAGTTCGCCAGGGTCAAGGGGGAGCTCGGCAAGACCATCCTCTTCGTCACGCACGACATCGAGGAGTCGTTCAAGCTGGGCGACAGGATCGCCATCATGCGCGATGCCTCGCTTGACCAGGTCGGCACCGCAGACGAGCTGATCTTTCATCCCGAAAGTGCGTTTGTCGCCGATATCGTCGATGCGAACAAGAAGTACAAGCATGTCGATACGATGTGTGTCGGTGATGTGGCGTATGCCCTTGATGACGATTATCTGCTCGATGGGCGCATGGACGGCAAGGACGCCCTGTCCTCAATGCATGAAAATGACATCGAGGTCGCCCTTGCTATGGAGGGTGGGGAGATCATCGGACTGGTCAATGCGCTTTCCCTCTACCGTGACGCCCAAGGCCGCCTGCGCGACCACGCATTCGAACCACTCATCTTCGATGCCAACGATTCTCTTTCCGCGGCCCTATCCGAGATGAAGGCGCATGGCATTTCAATGGCCGTCGTCACGTCTCGCGACGGGCAACCAACAGGCATGATCAGCATGAACGAAACGTTGCTGCGACTTGTATGAGCGTGTTACCATGAACCTCATCGATCGAGTCATGGACGTATGGGAGTTGCAGCAGCTTACGCAGCGTACGGTCGAGCACCTCACCATGTTCGCCATAGCCCTCATCGTCGCGAGCATCGTTGGTGTCATGGTGGGTGTCATCGTCTATCGCCGATTCCGTGTCGCGACCGTGCTCTTCAACGTTCTCAACATAGCAGAGACGATACCCACGCTTGCGCTCCTCGTGCTGCTGCTCCCCCTTCTAGGGCTTGGTATGAAACCAACGATCGTCACATCCATCATCTACTCCATCCTCCCTATCGCACGAAACACCTACACGGGCCTTACGAGCGTGGACAAGGAGCATATCTTCGTTGCCGAGGCACTCGGTCTTTCCGATTCCGAGATATTACGCAAAGTACGTTTTCCCCTTGCGCTTCCGCTCATCGCAGGAGGCATACGTATCGCCCTCGTCTTCACCATGGGGGTCGTAACACTTGGCGGCCTCATCGCGGCAGGCGGTCTCGGTGCCCCTCTACAGACGGGCATTCAACTCTATGACAAGGACATTATCATCGTCACGGGACTATGGGTCGGCTTGCTCGCACTCGTCCTTGATTCGGTCGCCGGGATGATCGAGCATCGTCTGGAGGTGAACCGCGATGGTACCCGTTGATACGCTTACCAATGCGACGATACAGCATCTCACCCTCACCTACGGTGCACTGTTTGTCAGCGTGGTGACGGCCATACCGCTTGCCATACTCTCGCTTTTCAGCAAGCGGCTCTCGAATGCGGTCTTGACGCTGGTAAACCTGCTCCAGGCGATCCCAAGCTTTGCCGTCGTGGCCATCGTCGTACCGCTTCTTGGCATCGGGTTCACCCCTGCGGTCATAGCCATCGTCGTCCGCGCGCTCCTTCCGATTATCAAGAACACCTACATCGGCCTCAAGGACATCGATGCGTCGGTCGTCTCCTCGGCCCGTGGCCTCGGCCTCACCGAATGGCAGATCATACGATACATACGCCTTCCACACTCATATCCTGCCATGTTCGCCGGCATGAAGTTCGCTGCCATCCTGGCCAACAGCATCGCCATACTCACCGCCATCTCGGGAGCGGGGGGTTGGGTTCTGTCATATTCTCGGGCCTCTCGAATCTCAATACCGACAAGATCATCGCCGGATCCCTTCCCACGATAGGTATCGCCATATTCATCGATGTGTCGTTTACCCTGCTCGAACGCGTGATCACGCCCCGCACGCACAGCTGATGCGTTTTGTGGACAAATATCTTTATGGTCGTAGTGCACATAAGTACTATGCCTGAGACAGAAGATGTGGTCGGAGAACGGTTTCCCCAGATACGGGGGCATGCGCTCGATCAGCGCGACGTAACGCTTCCCGATGACGCCCAGGGCATGGTGGCGCTCATCGTACTCGCGTTCGAGCGCCAGGCACAAAGCATGGTGGATTCATGGATCGGCCCATTCGAACGCCATCTGTGTGGAGCGGGGCGATATACCTACTTCGAGGTTCCCATGATCACGGGATTGTGGGGGCGCATGTTCTCACGATTTATCGATGATGGCATGCGTGCCGGCGTTCCTGAAAAGAGGCATCACAACGTAGTTACCTATTATGGGAACTTCGAGGTGTATAGCTCCCTTCTCGCGCTTGAGGATCGTGGCATCTGCTATGCGTTCCTCCTTGACAAGAGCGGGTTCATCAGGTGGCGTGGGAATGGATACTCATCGCCAGAGGAGGTCGAGGAGCTTGTGACGATGGCCCGCATGCTCCACGAACGGTAGGAGCATCGTTATGAAACGATGGCGTAGGTGTCATCTCGGCATGTTATGATGCCGTCTTTGACAAGCGTCTCAAGGGCCTTTTTGACCATCGTCTCGTCGATATCGATCCCTTTGGCGACTTCTCGTGCCGAGTGCTTTCCATCGAGGAGGAAGCGCACTATCATGCCACGCACCTGCCTGTTCGATCCCTCGAACCGAGATTGTTTCTTGTAAGCCGTGCTGTTGCGCGCAGGATTTTTCATGTTCCTTTTGAGATATGCACCATAGTCCATGAGTGCATAGACCCATTCCCGAGTATGGTCCGTGTCGAACGTGTCGCGTATCAGGGGCAGCAGGTCCGTGTCTCGCACCTTCGTCGAGCCGTCAGAGAAGAAATGTATATAGACGGCACGGACGTTCGTGTCGATGACAGGTGCAGGAGCATTGAACACGAACACGCGTAGGGCGGCGGCAGTATATGCTCCGATTCCCGGAAGCGCACGCAACGCGGATTCGTCTGAGGGAAGCTTGCCACCGTGCCGTTCCATGATGATCTCCGCCGTCCGTTTGAGCGAAAGCGCTCGCTTGTTGTAGCCGAGTCCCTGCCAGAGTTCGAGCACATCGGCTGTGGGCGCCTGCGCAAGCGATTCAAACGTCGGAAAAGCCGTTAGGAACGCATCGTACTTGTCCCGAACACGCGATGTTTGCGTTTGTTGCAGCATGACCTCGGAGACGAGTATGGCGTACGGATCGTGCGTCTCGCGCCACCGAAATGGCCGTTTGTGCTCGTTGTAATAAGCATAGATGATGCGCTGAAATGAACGTACCCATTCATCGTTTTCCCTGGCCATCACAATGCATAGCTTGCAATCTTTTAAATATCTAGCTCTCTATTAGCATATGGTGTCATGATGGATCATTTCGATGTCGTGGTAATCGGTTCTGGCAGTGCAGGAAATACTGTTGCCAATACATGCAACGATGAGGGCCTTTCAGTGGCGGTCGTCGACCATGACCCGTTCGGGGGGACGTGTGCACTGCGTGGATGCACCCCGAAGAAAGTGCTTGTGGGAGCATCGACGATCGGTGAACATCACCGTTCACTTTCTGAAAAAGGCGTCTTTGCGTCTCCAGCACCTGTCGATTGGCCGGGTCTTGTCGCGTTCAAGCGAGAGTTCACCGACACTGTCACGGAGGCTCGGCTCGAGGAGTACAAGCAACTGGGCATACGTTCGTTTCAGGGCACGGTGCGCTTCACCTCTTCCTCGACGATGAAGGTAGGATACACGTCGCTTTCTTCAACACACTTCGTTATAGCGAGCGGGGCGATGCCTCGACCGCTCTCGTTTCCTGGTGCCGATCATCTCGTCACGAACGAGGACTTCCTGGAGCTTGATGAGCTTCCCCCTCGCATCGTCTTCGTGGGCGGCGGATACATTTCGTTTGAGTTCGCGCATGTTGCCGCACGCGCGGGCGCTGACGTAGTGATCCTCCACAGAAGCGAGCAGCCCCTTAAACAGTTCGACCCGGTGCTCGTGCAGCACTTCGTGGAGGCATCAAGGGATGCGGGCATCAACGTAGTCGTGAATGCGCCCGTGACCGGTGTCGATTGGGATGGCGATGAATATACGGTGCATACGTCAGGCGATCAAAGGAGGTATGCAGCTGATCTCGTGGTCCACGGTGCCGGACGCGTGCCACAGCTCGATTCCCTCGACCTTGCAGCAGGCAATGTCGAACGTTCCCCGCGGGGCGTGGCCGTGACGAACCATCTTCAGAGCGTGTCAAACGAGGCCGTCTACGCCGCTGGTGACGCCGTCGGAGGCGTCTCCCCGCCGCTCCAGCCCGTTGCCATTCGCGAAGGCCAGATCGTTGCCGACAACATTCTCAACGGGAATCGTTCGACCATCGATTACGATGCCGTGCCATCGATACTGTTTGGCATCCCACAGGTGGCATCGGTCGGACATACCGAGGAATCGGCCAAAAAGCAGGGGCTGGATGTTGTCGTACGCGAGCATGACCTCTCATCGTGGTTGTCATCACGCCTGGTGGGGAACGCCCATGCATGGAGCCGCGTTATTGAAGAGAGGGCAAATGGCCGCCTGCTTGGCGCACACATCATGGCGCCGCAGGCAGGAGACATGATCAACGTTATGACACTTGCCATCAAGAAAGGGTTTCATGCGAGCGATCTGCAGGAAGCGATGTTTGCATTCCCCACGTCCACCTCAGACATCCCACATATCGTATAGATGGCAAATGGGATCGCATGATCGGTGTCTTCATAATCCCATAACTTTTTTAAACGGTGGAGTATGTTATAGGATGGGCTCGTAGTCTAGTGGATAGGGCGCAAGGCTTCGGACCTTGATATCGCGGGTTCGAATCCCGCCGAGCCCACCTTGTTGAACCATCGCCATTGCACGATTGCTCATTCTTCTTCGATCTTTTCAGGAATGCGGGCGATAGCACTGACTTTATCCCCCTCACGAAGCCGCATGACTATCACGCCTTTCGTGTTCCTGCCAAGGGTTGAGATGTTTTGCGTATGCGTACGGATCATAGTGCCGTCGGCGCTGATGATCATGAGCTCGTCGCCCCTTTTCACTGTCCTGAGGGCGATTGCATCGCCGTTTCGGCCCCCTGTCTTGATGTTCTTGACGCCCATTCCGCCACGACGCTGCAGGGGGTAGTCGGAGACAGAGGTCAGCTTGCCGTAGCCATGTTCTGTGATGGAAAAGACCTTGTCGCCCTCATGTGCGATGTCCATGCCGACGACCTCGTCTTTCTTCTTGAGCCGTATGCCGTGAACGCCACGCGCACTACGTCCCATCGGTCTGACGTCGTTTTCGTCAAACAGGATCGTGTTGCCCTTCCTCGTACCGAGCATGATCAGGTCGCTGCCATCGGTCTTTCGTACCTTCATGAGCTCATCGCCGTCCTCGAGCGTGAGTGCGATGATGCCGCCAGCACGGGGGCGCGAGAACGCGGAGAGCGGGGTCTTTTTCACATATCCCTTCTTTGTCGTGAAGAAGAGGTAATGGTAATCGGTGAAGTCCTTTATGGGTATAAGGGCGTATATGTATTCTCCCGGGTCGGTGTTGATGAGATTGATGGCAGCCTTGCCTCGCGACGCTCTGCCGCCGGCTGGTATCTGATACGCCTTCTTCCAGTAGACCTTTCCCTTGTTGGTGAAAAAGAGGATGTAATCGTGCGTGTTCGTTATGAAGATATGTTCTATGAAGTCCTCTTCCTTGGTGCCCGATGCCATCACTCCGACGCCTCCGCGACGCTGCATACGGTAGGTGTCGATGGGTGTGCGTTTGATGTACCCTTCGTGTGATACTGTGATGACGACGTCCTCCTCAGGGATGAGATCCTCGTCCTCGAAGTCGGTACCATCATATATGATCTCCGTCCGTCGTTTGTCGCCGTACTTCTCCTTCAGGTATGCGAGCTCACCCTTGATGATGACATAGACGCGTTCGTCGTGGGCCAGGATGTCCCGGTAGTCGTCGATCTGTGTAAGTACCTCTGCAAGGTCTGATCTGATCTTTTCCTGTTCCATGTTGGTGAGGCGCGCAAGGCGCATGTCGAGTATGGCCTGCGCCTGGGTCTCGCTCAATCCGAACGATTCAACGAGTGCAGAGCGTGCTTCCTCAGGATTCTTTGCCTTCTTGGTGATGGCGATCACGTCGTCGAGGTGTTCGAGTGCCGTGATGAGGCCTTCGAGGATGTGTGCACGCTGCAACGCCTTGTCGAGGTCGTACTGGGTCCTGTTTCGTATGACGGTGAATCGGTGCTGCAGATAGTAGCGTATGAGCTTTTGCAGCGTGAGCACAATGGGCTTGTTGTCGACGAGTGCGAGCATGTTCGTGGCGAACGTGGTCTGCATGTTGGTATGCTTGTAGAGTTGATTGAGAATGACGTTAGCGTTTGCCTCCTTCTTGAGGTCGATAACGATGCGAAGACCGCTCCTGTCGGACTCGTCGCGCAGGTCGCGAATGCCATCAATGCGTTTTGATTTGACGAGTTCGGCGATCTGCTCAAGCAGTGTTGTCTTGTTGACCTCGTAGGGTATCTCGTTCACGATGATGCGCTTTTCCGTCTCCTTCTCCTCGATGTCCACACGCGAACGAACACGTATCGGGCCCCTTCCCGTCTTGTAACCCGAAATGATGCCGTACCCCCCGTAGATGATACCACCTGTTGGGAAGTCTGGCCCCTTGATGATCGAGAAGAGCTCCTTGTCTTCCAGGTCGGGGTCGTCGATGAGTGCCGTGATGCCGTCCACGACCTCGCATAGGTTGTGTGGCGGGATCTTGGTCGCCATGCCCACCGCGATACCTGATGCGCCGTTGAGAAGCAGGTTGGGCGCCATCGAGGGGAGCACGGTCGGTTCCTCCAACGTATTGTCGTAATTGAAGACGAAGTCGACCGTGTTCTTGTCTATGTCGTGCACGAGCTCCTCGGCGATCTTCGAGAGGCGTGCCTCGGTGTAGCGCATTGCGGCCGCAGAGTCTCCGTCGACCGAACCGAAGTTGCCTTGCCCGTCGATGAGCGGGTAGCGCATGGAGAAATTCTGTGCCATGCGGACCATCGTGTCATAGACTGCGCTGTCGCCGTGAGGATGATATTTGCCAAGCACGTCACCAACGACGCGTGCCGATTTCTTGTGGGGTTTTGATGATGTGATGCCGGATTCGTACATTGAGTACAGTATGCGGCGTTGTACAGGTTTGAGCCCATCTCGTACGTCGGGGAGTGCCCGGCTCACGATGACGCTCATTGCGTAGTTGAGATAGGACTCTTTCATCTCGTCCTCGATGTTTATCTCTCGTATCGTGCTCTCAACGTTCTCCATGATGATGCCTCGTTTAGCTCTTGTTGACCTTCCTTATTTTTATATGCTTTTAAATATTGCCGTGTACGACGCTGGTCTTTTGTGGGGCTGGATCATCCGAGAGCTATCAGAGAAAATCGGTCAGTTTCTTCTGTGTGCCACCGGCCAGCACGTCCTCGAATTTCAGGCCAAGGAGGGTAAGAACGGACGTTGCTATCGGCCGTATCTGCTTCTCGATATAGTGCGCGTAGTCGATACCATGGGCGATTTGCGCCGGCTGGGGGCCCTTCATTGTCATGAGGTACTCGATGAGCATGCCGTTCTCGTGCACGCGTGGCCCGAGCTGGCGCGCCGCCTTGACGTGGGGTGGTGTGGTCTTCGTATACTCATCGACGCCCTTTCTCAGACGCTTGCGGTAGATGAGCTTCTCATCATGGCGCCCCTCCTTGAGATCACGCACGTAATCGCGTATGAACGTCTGGTAATCCTCATCGAAGAATACCTTCATGAGCAGCTCGTACTGGAACTCCTTGGCAAGTTGGGTCCAGTCGCGCCGGACATACTCGAGGCCGACGATGCGCAGCTTCCCGTCGACGAGGCCGGCATAGCGCTTCTTTGCCCCCTTTTCGTCATGGCGCTGACGCGGGAGGTAGAACCGTTCAAAATGGGTCTCGAATTCGAGGTGGATATGCGTTTCACGATGAAAGTTCTTCCATATGTAGTCCTTGTAAAAGGCGTTTATCTCGCGTTCGATGCTTTGTCCTATCTCGCGTGCGCTCTTGGCATCATCGGCTCGAGAGAGGACGAAGATGGAATCCGTGTCACCGTAGATGACGTGATATCCCATGCGTTCGACGACATCTGCCGTGGTTTGGATGATCTGGCGTCCAAAGGCGGTGACAGCGTTTGCGATATCCGAGTTGTAGAATCGGCAGTTGGGATTGCCAAGCACGCCGAATATCGAGTTCATGATGATCTTGATGGCAAACTGCTTCGTGTACTCGCCGCTGGACTTTGCCGCCTGTCGCGTCTCGAGCAGCTCGAGAACGAGAGCAGGGATGACCGACGTTCCCGTGCCAAAGCAGGCGCCGTTCGGGGCGCAGATGTCGCCCTTGTTGAAGGTGAGGGGATCGATGTTGAACGTGGCGATGATCGAGGGATACAGGCTCCGGAAGTCACAGAGCAGCACGTGGTCGTAGATGCCGACATCGGGCTCCTCGACGTAGCCGCCCGCAACTGCGATGCGCGTACCCCCTTTTACCGACGGACAGACGAGTGAAAGCGAGCGCGCTCGACGCAGGTAGAGCGAGTCGAGCGTTGCTATTGATGCCTTTACTCTATCCATCTGCATGCCAGTGAGCGTCGAAAGCATCATCGTAAGCTCGATGAGGCGCTCGTGTTCCAGAATGCGGTAGACAAGATATGCATCATGGAGGTTGTAGCGTGCCAGCATGGCAGGGTCGCTCTCGTAGAGCGCGGTCATGTCACCATCGAATCGCAGCTTCTCCTCGTCTATGAGTTCCCGTGCCGCGGTATCGAGACGGTAGTCATCGAATCGATAGAAGTAGTCGCGCAGCAGGTGCATCCCGTCCAGCACCATCCTGCCCTCGACCTGTGCGCGGGAGGCCCGAATGAATGAGCTTTCGGTCCTGAGATGGAGCGTCGCCTCGCTTCTCCCGATGTCAAATGGAATGCCATGCGCCTTGAATCGTCCCTTAAGGTAGTGCATGTCGAAGTCCACGATGTTCCATCCCACGATGGCGTCGGGGTCGTTGTCGAGGACTCGCCGCCTGAACGACTGCAAGAGCGCCTTCTCGTCAGCACAGTTTGTGGCGCCCTCGCACGACGCACCGTTGAAGAGGACTTCCTGGATGCCGTCCCCGTAGAGCCCGATGGAGTAGATGGGTGCCGTCGTGTCGTCGAGTCCCTGCTCGCTCGTCTCTATGTCAATGGAGAGCACACGTAGCTTGAGATCCTGGCGGTCGGCCGCCTCGACGGTGGGCGATATGAACAGATGGTCGACCCTGCCGTCGCTGTGAGATGGCCCCTTTAGCGTGACAAATCCTCTGATGTCCATTTCGATGAGATAACGCATCTCGAACTTGATGTCGGCCTCGTAACACTCTATGCCCTTTTCCTCTAGCGCCGTTCGAAGGCGGCGGACGGATGATGGGAGTTGGACCGTCACCTTCAAAACGGGCTCATCGTCAAAGGTGCGGGCATCGTGCGCCGTTATCGTGCCATCGATAAGTGGGCGTGCCTTTTCCACGTCGCGTTCCTTTATGTAGAAGTATGGCGCATACGGCACGAGGGCCTTGAAGCTTTCGTCGTTCGTGAACCTTCCGTAGAGGACTATGAACGGATGGCCGTCCTCGACCGTCGTGGTTGCATGGACGATAAATCCCTTATGTGCCATTCTTGGAACGTTTCGCCGTGGCCGTATATAAGCCTTTAGATAGCCGCTTCATGGTGAATCGATGGCATTGTCAACATGGCGTACGTAGGTCACCCCCAGAACAAGCGAGAGTGCGATCCCCAGACATCCAGGCACGATGAGCATTTCACGAAGGAGGTATCC